>NZ_JBQSXL010000009.1:0-139607 GCF_052378165.1 Halomonas sp. AOP30-A1-24 | reverse complement strand
GCGCAGCGGCGGCATGGCCTTGATGGCGACTGCCCAGGCGCGTCCCGAGCCTATTCCTGTTTATGCCGAGATGAGCAGCATCAACCCGGTATTCCTGTTCCCTGAGGCACTGCAAGCACGCGGCAACAAGATTGCCGAAGGCTTTGTTGCCTCGCTGAATATGGGCGCGGGTCAGTTCTGCACCAACCCTGGTCTGGTCATTGGCCTTAAAGGCGCTGACCTGGATGCGTTTATCACTACCGCTGGGGAAGCCGTTAAAGCCAGCGGCGCCCAAACGATGCTGACGCCCGGCATCCATGAGGCGTATCAAAGCGGTGTCTCCGCCCTTTCGGGCCAGCCAAGCGTCAAGGAAGTGGCCCGTGGTCAGTCAGGTAGCGGCCCGTATAGCTGTCAACCGGGGCTATTTGTAGCCAGCGCTCAGAATTTCCTTAACGATGACGCGCTTCAGGGCGAAATCTTCGGCGCTGCCTCGCTGGTCATTGAGTGCGCTGACGTGCAGGAGATGCAGCGTGTTGCCGACCAGCTCGAAGGTCAGCTGACGATTACCCTGCAAATGGACGATGGCGACCTGGAGGCCGCAAAATCACTTCTGCCCACGCTTGAGCAGCGCGCCGGCCGACTCCTGGCCAATGGCTGGCCGACCGGGGTCGAAGTGGGCCACGCGATGGTGCATGGAGGACCGTTCCCGGCAACGTCCGACAGCCGCACTACGTCTGTCGGCAGCGCCGCGATTTATCGCTTCCTGCGCCCCGTTTGCTATCAGGACCTGCCTGCTGGCTTACTGCCTGAAGCATTGCGCGACGATAATCCTTTTAAGGTTTCGCGACTGGTGGATGGTAAGCGCGAGGGCTAACAGCCTGCCTGTTCATACGATTGCCTCGCTGGTTAAACCAGCGAGGCAATTCTTATATCAATAGCCCATCACCCCTGGCAGCCAAGTGGCCAATCCTGGCACAGCAATCAACAATAATATGGTCGCTATAATAGGCAGCAAAAACGGTAGTACCGCCTTGACCACCTGGCCATAACGCAGTCGTGTAATGCCTACCATCATGAACAGCACCGTGCCGAACGGCGGCGTAATCACCCCAACCGATAGGGTAATTACCATCACGATACCGAAATGCACCGGGTCCAAACCGGCACTCAACGCCGCCGGTACCACAATGGGTGTAAAGATCAGGATGCTTTCTATCACCGACATAAAGCAGCCGATCAGCAAGAAGAACAGCGCAAAGCAAATCAACAGCGCAATAGTGGGCATATCGACACTGGCCACTTGACCGGCCAGCGCCTGGGGAATGCCCATACGCACCAGAATCCAGCCATAAAAGCTTGATACCGCAATGATCAGCAGGATGACCGCGCTGAACATCAGCGTGCGCCGAAACGCGTCGTACAGGCTCTTCAAACTCAAGTCACGATAGATCACCCCACCCAGTATCACCGCATACAGCGAGGCAATCGCGCCGGCTTCTGTCGGTGTGAAAAAGCCGCCCCAAATACCACCAACGATGATTGCAGGCATCATCAAGGGCAAAATGGCCCGCTTGCCGGTTCGTACGACTTCGCCTGCATCAAAAGGCACGGGAGCGGGCATCACGACTTTCCCCGTGGCGCCGAGTAAAACGGTCATGCCCATAAGCAGCAGCGCCATCAAAATACCCGGCACAAGCCCCGCCATAAAGAGCCCACCGATGCTTACATTGGCGAGCCAGCCGTAAACCACCAGCGCGATACTAGGCGGTAAAATCGGGCCAACCACGCTCGAAGCCGCGGTAATTCCGGTCGTATAGTCGAGCGCATAACCACGCTCTTTCATCGCCTTGATTTCGATACTGCCAAGCCCGGCGGCATCGGCCACTGCCGTGCCGGACATGGTGGCAAAGATAGAGCTTGCCACCACGTTGGCGTGACCCAGCCCGCCTTTGGTACAGCCCACCAGAGCCGTCGCAAAATCAAATATCCGGGTGGTGGTCGAACCCAGGTTCATGATGTTGGCCGCCAGGATAAACAGCGGAATCGCCATCAAGGTGAAGTTGTTAAGCGTTTGCACCATGCGCAGTGAAAGCAGCTCAACCGGCAAGCCACCGGCCCCGGTTACCGCTAGGGCAATAAACGAGGTAACCCCAATCGACACCACCACAGGCAGGCCGATCATCATTAACAGCAGCAGCCCGCCGACGAATATCGCAAGTTCCATCATGGCGTTATCTCCTCGTGCGCGGGCTTATTCAACCACGTAACGGGACCGCGTAAGGTTTGCCAAGTGGCGATCAGCGCCATGGCAACAAAACTGAATAACAAGCCGTAATAGAGATAGGAGAAGCTGATGCTCAACGAGACCGTTTTATTGTTGGCGCTCATATCGGACATGATCCAGGCGCCCCAGCTCGCCAGCACAAAAAAACCGACGGAGATAATGGCCGTCAGCCGATACTGCACCTGATGACCCAGCGCACTCAGCCGGTGACTAAACAGGTCCACTACCAGATGGTCGCTGCGCACCCAAGCGGAGATCGAGCCAAAACCAATGGCGTAAATAGCCAGCAGCGAGACGACTTCCTCGCTCCAGGGCATGCCCCAGTTGAGCAAATCGCGGGCAACCACGGCGGCCACGATCAAGCCTAAAATGCCGACTAATAGCGCTACACCCACGGCATCGCATAGGCGAGTGACATAGCGCAGGGTATAAAAAGCCAAACGATCGGCTCCGTTTGCGGGTGGCAGTGCTCCATCCACAAGATAACTCCTTACCTAAGACGGTGGCGGCATCATCATGCCGCCACCTGGTGATGATCAGTCGCTTGCTTGGCTCGCGCTGATAGCGTCGTCGCGTACACCGTCGGCCATTTCTGACAGCACACGATCAATGGCGGGCATGGCCGCTTCACGGAAGGCTTCAGTATCCGGCTGGACAACCGTCATACCCTCTTCCTGAAGGGCATCCAGATAAAAATCATCCAGTTCGAGCTCCTGCTCGGTGCCGTAGGCACGAGCGACATCAACCGCCTCAGAAATCAGCGCCTGATCCTCTTCCTCCAAGCCGTCCCACCAACGCGCGCTGGCAACCCAGCTCCAGGGGAACTGCACGTGGCTGGTGGTAATGAGGTAGTCCTGCACTTCCCACAGGCGCCGCGTGTAGGGCGAAGAGAGGGAGTTTTCATGGCCATCAACCTGGCGGGTCTGCATGGCGAGATAGATTTCCGGCGCGGGCACGTTCACTACCTGCGCGCCCAGTTCCTCCCAGACCTCTAGCCAGATCGGCAGTGACGGCAGGCGTAGCCGGAAGCCTTGCAAATCTTCTGGCGTATGGATTTCTTTATTGGCGGTCATATGACGTGGGCCACGGTGCTGAACACCCAGAAACTTAAGGCCGCCCTGCTGTTCTGCCTGTTCGATCAGCGTCTGGCCCGATGGGCTATCGATATAGCTGTCTACCTCATCCCAGGTCGTGAACAGGAAGGGCACGGTAATGGCGTCGTACTCCGGCGCATATTGCTGGCGCCAGTTGCCACCGGTGAGTGAAAGCTGGGTCTGGCCCAGGTTGAGCAGCTCCAGTACGGAATCTTCACCGCCCAGGGAACCCGCGAGAAAAGGCCGCACGTTGAAACGCCCCGGCGCCTGCTCTTCCAGGTACTCCGCAAAGCGTTCAACCGCAGCACTTTCAGAGCCGCCTTCACTCATGGTGTTGTTAACTTGAATTTCAATCGGGTTGGCCAGCGCGAAGGGAGCAACCGCTAAAATGCCTACTGCAGTGAGCGTGGCAAGTAGTGATTTTTGCATGAGATGTACTCTCTCAATTTGTCGTTATAGGCAGAATGGTGCGATGTTGTTCTATCGATCTTGAAACAAGCCGCCGATACGCTCAAATCGACGTTCGAGAAGGCTGACTTCGCAAAATACGATGGCTGGAGACTCCATGACAGTGGGCGTTTGAGGGCTCTCGTAAAACAGCATACGACTAAAGATGGAGAAGCACCGGCAGTCGTTAGCCAGGTTTGTTCAGGGCTAGCCGATAAGGGAGGGCTCAGAATGTTAATGAGCTTTCTCCAAACGCGAACCCGAAAGGGGACGCGTAGCCTTTAAGAAGACGTCGTTTCAGCCTTAACCAGATGATCCACTAAATGACGGGCAGTGGCCGGTAGGGTGGCGTAGCGGCGCATACCGATCACCAGCTCGCGCTGCGCCCAGGGGTCGCTAAGCGGAATACTGTTCAACTCCAGATCGCCCAATTCACGATAGATGGTCTTTTCAGGCAGTATGCCCACGCCCATCCCGTGATGAATCATGCGGCAAATGGCATCGAAGCTACGCACCTGAATGCGCATCCGTAACGCCTTGCCAGCAATATTGGCTTGTTCATGCAGTAGTGCTTGCAGCGAGGCATCCTGCTGGAGGCCGATAAAATCGAAGTCGAGCGCCTCATTGAAGGCAATACTTTCACGCGCCGCCAGCGGGTGATTGCCAGGCGTTACCAATACCAGCCGGTCATTCCGGTACGAAAGCTGTTGGAGGTCAGGTGCCGCGACATGCCCCGCGAAGATGCCGATATCGGTCAATCCATCGCGCACGGCGGCCACAATTTCACTACTCACCCGCTCCTGCAGGTCGATTTTAATATCGGGATAGTGGTGAGAGAAAGTGCTGAGATCCTGGGGAAGAAACGCAATAATGGCCGAGGTGTTGGAGTGGATGCGCACATGGCCGCGCACCCCTTCGCCATATTCACTTAGCTCCGCTTCCAGGCGCTCGATATTATCCATAATGCGTCGAGCGTGGTGCAGAAACGCTTGGCCAGCGGGGGTTAGCTCAACGCCTCTGGGGCGGCGATAAAGCAACGTCGTCCCGACCAGCGCCTCAAGGTCGCTAATCCGCTTACTCACCGCAGCAAGCGCTAAATGCTCACGTTCGGCCGCTGCCGTCAGGCGTCCTTCATCTGCCACAGAAATAAACAGTTTAAGGGTGACAAAGTCGAAGCGGCGCATGATCAAATCTCTTAACTAACAGTCTGCCCATGCTAGCGCATACCTTCGCCAGCCACGAACCCTTTGTTACCCATTGCCTAATTGTCGCCTCTAAACGGCTGCCCCATGCTGGCGCTCACTACGAATAACGACAAGTAGAGGAGAGCCTTAATGAACGCTCCTGAAGCGCGTAAGCTTCCCTTACAGGACCTAAAAGTACTTGAGCTAGGCCAGCTGATTGCCGGCCCCTTCGCCACCAAACTGCTGGGTGAGTTTGGCGCTGACGTAATCAAGATTGAGCCGCCCGGCACCGGCGACCCACTTCGCAAATGGCGAATGATTGAAGACGGCACCTCGCTTTGGTGGCACGTGCAGACCCGCAACAAGCGCTCAGTGGCGCTGGACTTACGCAGCGAAGAGGGCCAGGCCCTGGTGCGCCAGCTTGCCGCCGAGGCAGACGTGGTCGTGGAGAATTTTCGCCCCGGCACGCTTGAAAGTTGGGGGCTAGGTTGGGAAGCGTTATCAGCCCTCAACCCACGGCTGATCATGGTGCATATTTCGGGTTACGGGCAGACCGGCCCCTACCGCGACAAGCCCGGTTTTGGCGTAATTGGCGAAGCAATGGGTGGGCTGCGCTACCTTACCGGCCAGCCGGACGAACCCTCCGTGCGGGTGGGCGTGAGCATCGGCGACTCGCTTTCCGCCCTTTACGCGGTGATCGGCACCTTGTTGGCTCTTCAAGAGCGCGACCGCAGCGGCCTGGGCCAGGAAATTGATGTCGCGCTGTATGAATCAGTGTTTGCCATGATGGAAAGCCTGCTGCCGGAGTTTGATGCCAGCGGCCAGATCCGCGAGCCCAGCGGCAGCGCCCTTCCCGGCATTACGCCTTCAAACGCCTACCGCTGCCTGAACGGCGACTACGTGCTCATCGCCGGCAATGGCGACAGCATCTTTAAACGCTTGATGGGCGTGATTGGCCGCGAGGATTTAGGAAGCGACCCAGCGCTTGCCCATAACGATGGGCGCAGCCGGCAAGCCACCATGATTGACGCAGCCATTGAAGCCTGGACGCTAGAACGCCCGCGCGATGTCATTCTACAAGCCCTGGACGATGCCCGGGTGCCCGCCGGCTACCCCTATACCGCTGAAGATATCGCCTTTGACCCTCACTACCTGGCGCGAGAGATGATCCAAACCCTTACCCGCCCCAATGGCCAACCGCTCAAAGTGCCCGGCGTACTGCCCAAGCTAAGCGCCACGCCTGGGCGTTTGGGCAATGGCGGCCCGAGCCTCGGTCAGCATACCGACGCCGTACTGGACGAGCTGGGTATCGATCAAGAAACCCGCACCAAACTGCGCCAAGCAGGCATCATTTAAGGAGTTTGTTATGAGCCAGTTATCACCCTGCCCTTTGAGAATCGAAATCAATGAAGTCGCCCCCCGTGACGGCCTGCAAATTGAAGCGCGTTTTGTACCCACACAGGACAAAATCCGCTGGATTGACGCACTCTCCACGACAGGCCTCAAGCGCATCGAAGCGACGTCGTTTACTTCCCCCAAGGCGATTCCCAACCTGCGCGATGCCGCCGACGTTGTTACCGGCATTCAGCGCCGTGAAGGCGTGGACATCACCGTGCTGGTACCTAACGTAAAAGGTGCAGAACGCGCACTTGCCTGCAACGTTGATGAGATCAACCTGGTGATGTCGGCAAGCGATAGCCATGGCCTTGCTAACCTGCGCATGACGCCCGAGCAATCTCTTGAACAATTTGCGGCTATTTTGGACGTGACTCAGGGCAGCGGCGTGTTTATCAACGCCTCGCTCTCCACCACGTTCGGCTGCCCTTTTGAAGGCGAAGTGCCCGAAGCGCGGGTACTGGAACTGGTTGAACAGCTGATTGCGCTGGGCATCCAGGGTGTCACGCTGTGCGACACCACCGGCATGGCCAACCCAGCTCAGGTCAAACGTCTGTGTGAAGCGGTGCTTGAGCGCTGGCCCGAAACGCCGTTTACCCTACATGTTCACAACACTCGCGGCATGGGCCTGGCCAATGCCCTGGCAGCCTGGCAGGCAGGGATTACCCGCTTCGACTCAGCACTCGGCGGCCTGGGCGGCTGCCCCTTTGCCCCCGGCGCCACCGGCAACGTATGCACCGAAGATTTAGTGCATATGTTCGAAGCCATGGGCGTGAACACCGGTGTTGACCTGGACGCCCTGCTTAACGTCGCCGCTACTCTCCCCGAGCTTATCGGCCATGAGGTACCGGGGCAGGTGGTGAAAGCGGGTAAATCGACCCGGCGTTATGCGATGCCAGCATCAGCTCTTCAACAATGAACGGCACTATTCTCGGGCTACATTGAGATCTTTAGCTAAAAGAGCTATATAACTATTACCCGACACAACTTTGCCATATAAACGTCACACAACAGCAACACCTTCAACGCAAGCTGACCAACAATAACCAACAGCTGGTGATGTGTGTTATGAATCAATCGCGAATCCGCTTGGATCGCGTCACCAAGCGGTGGGGTGCGACCGCTGCGGTCGATGAGATTTCCTTCGACGTGACGCCCGGCCAGTTTGTCATTCTGCTGGGCCCTTCAGGTTGTGGGAAGTCGACCACGCTGCGCATGATTGCGGGCCTGGAAGAGGCAAGCGACGGGCAGATCCATATTGGTGAGCGTGACGTTACGCGCCTGCCGCCGGGTGACCGTGGCTTAAGCATGGTGTTTCAATCCTATGCGCTATTCCCGCATCTAAGCGTTGCCGACAATATCGTGTTTGGCCTGCGCAGCCGCAAAGTGCCCAAAGCTGAACAGCGCGAGCGGCTGGCCAAGGTGGCTGAGCTTGTCGACCTTACCGATTACCTGAACCGTAAACCTGCCCAACTCTCTGGCGGCCAACGCCAGCGGGTGGCGCTGGCCCGCTCGATTATTTCTGAACACCCGATCTGCTTGATGGATGAGCCGCTCTCCAACCTGGATGCGCGGCTGCGCAGCGATATGCGCCGCGAAATCAAGGCGCTACAAAGCCGCCTGAACATGACGGTGATTTACGTGACCCACGATCAGGTCGAGGCCATGAGCATGGGAGACCGCGTGATCCTGATGCAGCACGGCCGCATCGTTCAGGACGGGTCGCCTGACGCGCTTTATAACCAGCCAGCCAGCGCCTTTGCCGCTAGCTTTATAGGGAGCCCTGCCATGAACTTGCTGCCACTTGTTAAAGGCGACCAAGGCGCTGTTATCGACGGCGAGCCAACCACCACGGTCGCGCCGCTGGAAGCCGTTGGCGGTCAGCTAGGCATTCGCCCGGAAGATATTGAGCTGCGCCCGGCGTCGAAGCCAGGCGTGCTGGCCACCGTACTTAGCGAGGAGTATTTAGGCGCCGACACGATTGTCCATGTGGCGGTGGGTGCACACAGCCTGCGCGTACGCATCAACGGCAAACCCGCACTGACTGACGGCACTTGTCGGCTCTATTGGGCGCCAGAAAACGCCCACTTGTTTGCAAATAACGGGTTACGTCTGGATAGCGTTTTGCCAAGTGCGTTACCAGGCTCGCCTCGCGTCGTTTCTCGTCCACCGGCGGTGGGCTCTTTCCAACACTGATATTCGTGGAGTCTTTTTATGCGTTTGCGTATCCCCTTCGCTACCACCGCGCTTGTGGCTGGCATGTTAAGCGCCACCCAGGTCAACGCGAATACCGTTGACCTGACCATGTACTACCCGGTTTCAGTGGGCGGCGCGCTGACCAATGTCATTGACGACTTAGTGGCCGAGTTTGAGAGTGAGCATCCCGACATTTCGGTAGAAGCCATCTACGCCGGCAACTACGACGACACCCGCGTGCGCACCATGTCGGCAATTGAATCAGGCGATACACCGCAGCTATCGGTGATGTTCTCGATTGATCTTTACGAACTGGTTGAGCAGGACGCCATCGTGGCGTTCGATGATCTGGTCGAAACCGATGAAGAGCGCGACTGGCTTGACGGCTTCTACCCCGGTTTGATGGAAAACGGCCAGTTGGATGGCGACACCTACGGCATTCCTTTCCAGCGCTCCACCATTGTGCTGTTTTGGAACAAGGACGCTTTTGAAGCGGCCGGTTTAGACCCTGAAATCCCGCCAGAAAACTGGCAGGAAATGGCCGAGATGGCGGCAACGGTTCGCGAAGCCTCCAACGGGGAGCAGTGGGGCGTGATGGTGCCGTCTACCGGCTACCCGTACTGGATGTTCCAGGCGTTCGCGTTTCAGAACGGCCACCGCTTGATGAGCGAAGACGGCACCGAGGTCTATTTTGATGCCCCCGCCGCCGTTGAAGCGCTTGAGTACTGGGTGTCGCTAGCAACCGAACATGACGCCATGCCAGATGGCACCATCGAATGGGGCACGCTGCGCCAGAACTTCCTTGAGCAATCTACCGCCATGATGTGGCATACCACCGGCAATCTAACCGCCGTGCGCAATGAAGCCGATTTTGATTTTGGCGTCGCCATGCTGCCCATGAACACCCAGCGCGGCAGCCCCACCGGCGGCGGCAACTTCTACGTCTTTAAAGATGCCTCTGAAGAGGAGCAGCGCGCTGCGATGACGTTTATCCGCTGGATGACCGCACCCGAGCGCGCCGCCGACTGGTCGATTGAAACAGGCTACATGGGCGTTAGCCCCGCCGCTTACGAGACTGACGCGCTGCGCGAATACGTGGAGAGCTTCCCGCCCGCCGCTGTTGCCCGCGACCAGCTGGAATATGGTACTGCCGAGCTTTCCACCTATCAGGGTGGCCGCATTCGTCGCACGCTGGATAACGCCGTTCAGGCAGCGTTAACCGGCCAGATGGAACCGGAAGCCGCGCTTAACCAGGCCCAGCAGGAAGCGGACGCCATACTGCGGCGTTACGCACGTTAAGCCCTTTCTTACCCATTCGCCGGGGTTCGCCCCGGCGTTTCCTATAAGTAGCCGTTCCCCATGGCATTAACCGCCCACCACAAAATGCAGATGTATGGCGCGCTGCTGTTACTGCCCGCTGCCGTGCTGTTAGCCACTTTTGCGTACCTACCCACGATTACGACCGTGATTCAAAGCCTGTTTCTGCCCGGCTTTCGCGGTGCCCCGCCGGAATTTGTCGGGCTTGAGAATTATCATTTTTTGTTCGATGACGCCAAGTTCTGGAAGGTGGCGCGCAATAACTTGATCTACGCGTTGGGCACAATCCCCGCCTCCATCGCCTTGGCGCTCGGCATGGCACTATTCGTTAACGGCAAACTGCCGGGGCGCGGCCTTGTGCGCATGGCCTACTTCACACCAACTATTTTGCCCATGATTGCCGCAGCCAATATCTGGATGTTTTTCTATGCCCCGCAAATTGGCCTGTTTAACAAGCTGCTCGGGGCGCTGGGGTTTTCCGGGGTGAATTGGCTGGGCGACCCAAGTGTCGCGCTGGGCTCGGTGATGGTGATGTCGGTCTGGAAAGAAGCCGGCTTTTTTATGATTTTTTATCTCGCGGCGCTTCAAGGCATTCCGCCCGAGCTAAAAGAAGCCTCCGATCTTGAAGGCACCAGCCGCTGGAGCTTCTTCTGGCGAGTGACGTTTCCGCTCTTGATGCCCACCACGCTGTTTGTGCTGATCAACGCATTAATCAATGCGGTACGCGTGGTTGATCACCTGTTTATTCTGACCAAGGGCGGCCCCAATAACGCGACCAACCTGTTGCTGTATTACGTCTACGAAAATGCCTTCTCGTTTTTTGATCGCACCACGGCGGCCACCATCACAGTGGTGATTCTGCTGGTACTCGCGGTGGTTGCCACGCTGAAGTTCACGATCCTGGACCGCAGGACGCACTACCAATGAGTTCAACGACAATACACTCAAGCGCCAAAAAACCTACGCCTCGATCTCGCCAACTATCACTTCCATCGCTTGAAACTCTGGCGGCGTGGCTATTGGCGGTGATTTGGATTTTTCCGCTGCTGTACGCTTTTTGGGCGGCCTTCCACCCCAGCGAATTTATGGTGCGCTTTGATCTATTCGCCCCCCTGACGCTGGATAATTTCGTTAACGCCTGGGCCCAAGCGCCCTTCGCCCGCTATTACTTCAACACCTTTGCCCTGGTTACCGGCGTGGTATTGGGCCAATTTGTGGTGTGTACGCTGGCAGCCTTTGCCTTTGCACGGTTTCCCATTCCGGGTAAAAACCTGCTGTTTATGCTGGTGCTGATTCAGCTGTTTGTCTTTCCCGAAGTGCTGATCGTGGAGAACTACCGTATCGCCAGCGAGTTGGGATTAATCAATACCATCACCGGTATTGGCCTGCCTTATGTGGCCAGCGCCTTTGGTATTTTCCTGCTGCGCCAAACGTTCAAGACCATTCCGCGCGAGCTTGAAGATGCCGCGCGCATAGAAGGTTGCAGTTGGCTGGAAATTCTCTGGAAGGTCTACGTACCGTTGGCCAAGCCTACCTACCTACCTAGCCTATGGACTGGTTTCCATTAGCCATCACTGGAACAACTTTTTATGGCCGCTGGTGGTCACCAATTCGGTGGAAAGCCGCACGTTAACCGTTGGCTTGGGCGTATTTTCCGCCCCGGAAACGGGGGTTAACTGGGCAACGGTCAGCGCGGCCACGCTACTCAGTATCGCGCCGCTGTTAGTGGCGTTTCTGCTTTTTCAGCGCCAGTTTGTGCAGTCTTTCCTACGGGCTGGCATCCGTTAGGCTTAGTACGAAAACCCTAATCAACGGGCAAGCGGCTTTTCGTGCGACAATCCCCGCTCGGCAAAAAGGAGAGCGAGGATGCACGGCGAACCCAACCCGGCGGCCCTCACGGTGCTGCAGGAAGTCTTTGGCTACGACAGCTTTCGCGGCCCACAGCAGGCGATTATTGATCATGTGGTTGCCGGTGGCGATGCACTGGTATTGATGCCCACCGGCGGCGGTAAATCGCTGTGCTACCAGATCCCCGCGTTGTTACGCGAAGGCACCGCCGTCGTGGTTTCCCCGCTGATCGCACTGATGCAGGATCAGGTGGCAGCACTCGTACAGAACGGCGTACGCGCTGCGTATCTCAACTCCAGCCTTGATTACCATGAGGCGGTCGAGGTGGAGAATCGCCTGCGTTCAGGCGAGCTGGACCTTTTATACGTCGCCCCCGAGCGGCTTGCCATGCCGCGTATGCAGGCGCTTCTTGAGCAGGCCCGGATTGCCCTGTTTGCGATTGACGAGGCCCACTGCGTTTCCCAGTGGGGCCATGACTTCCGCCCTGAGTATCGCCAGCTCTCTCAGCTTCATCAGCGCTTTCCCCAAGTGCCGCGAATCGCGCTCACCGCCACCGCCGATGTGCCCACGCGAGGCGATATCATTGAGCACCTGCAACTGGGCGAGGCAGCGCTTTATAACAGCGGCTTTGACCGCCCCAACATCCGCTACCATATCGCTGAAAATCAGGGCAACGCCCGTGAACAGTTGCTGCGCTTTATCCGCGACAACCACGCAGGCGAAGCCGGGATTGTGTACTGCCTATCTCGGCGCAAGGTAGATGACACCGCCGCCTGGCTTGAGCGCCAGGGGCTAACCGCGCTGCCCTATCACGCTGGACTTCCCGCCGAGCAGCGCCAGCATCACCAGACGCGTTTTCTGCGCGAAGATGGTGTGGTGGTAGTGGCCACCATCGCCTTTGGTATGGGCATCGACAAGCCGGACGTGCGCTTTGTCGCCCACCTCAACCTGCCCAAGAGCATTGAAGCTTACTATCAGGAAACCGGCCGCGCCGGGCGTGATGGTCTCCACGCCGATGCGTGGATGGCTTACGGCTTGCAGGATGTGATTACGCTGCGTCAGATGCAGCAGAACTCCAGCGCAGATGATCACCAGAAGCGTATCGAGCAGCAAAAGCTCGATGCCATGCTGGGGCTTTGCGAGATCATCAGTTGCCGCCGCCAGGCGCTTTTGCACTACTTCGGCGATCATTTGGATGCGCCCTGCGGTAACTGCGACAACTGCCTGACGCCGCCTGAGACCTGGGACGCCACGGTGGCCGCGCAAAAAGCGTTGTCGTGTGTCTACCGCACCGAGCAGCGCTTCGGCGTCACCTACTTGGTGGATGTGTTGCTGGGCAAAAACAACGAGCGCATCACCCGCTTTGGTCATGACAAGATCAGCACCTTTGGCATCGGCAAGGATCTCTCGGCCAACGAATGGAAGGCGCTGTTTCGCCAATTGATCGCCAGCGGCTTTCTAAGCGTGGATATGGAAGGTCATGGCGGGATTCGCTTAACGGCAGACGCCAAGCCGGTGCTGCGCGGCGAGCAGCCACTAACCCTGCGCAAGCCCAGCAAAACCAGGACCGCCCGGCGCGGCAGCAAGAGCAATTCGGCAGCACCCGGCCACGGCCCTTTGTGGGAAGCCCTGCGCCAGCACCGCAAAGCGCTTGCCGAAGCCCAGGGCGTGCCTGCCTACGTTATCTTCCACGACGCCACGCTTGCCGAAATGACCGAACAGAAGCCGCATAGTTTGCAGGCGCTTGGCGATATCTCCGGCATTGGCGCCCGCAAGCTTGAGGATTATGGCGAAGGCTTTCTAGCGGTGATTCAAACCCACGCAGATGCCACGCTTTAAATGCAGAGACCGTTTACCGGCAGTGTTCGCCGCGGGCGATGGCAGCCTGGTCAAACACGCCGGTATCGAGCACCCAGCCGGTGACTAGCGCGGCGGGCGTAACATCAAACGAAGGGTTCCACACCGGCGCATTTTCCGGCGCCCAAACGACATCCCCGAACGCACCGGTGGCGCCGCGTATTTCTGCGGCGTCGCGCTGCTCAATCGGAATGTCATCGCCGGTCGCGCAGGCCTTGTCTACCGTGGTGTAGGGCGCCACTACGTAGAACGGCACCTTATGGTGGTTGGCGACCACTGCCAGCATGTAAGTGCCCACTTTATTGGCAAAGTCGCCGTTGGCGCAGATGCGGTCGGCACCGACCATCACTTTATCCACTTTGCCTGCGGCCATTAGGCTTGCCGCCATGCTGTCCGCAATTAGCTGATATGGAATATCCAGGTCGGCCATTTCCCAGGCGGTTAATCGGCCGCCCTGAAGCAGCGGGCGGGTTTCGTTAACGTACACATGCAGCGCTACGCCGCGCTTTTTAGCGACCGCCAGCGCGCCAATCGCCGTGCCGACACCGGCCGTCGCCAGGGCGCCGGTATTGCAGTGAGTAAGCACTCGCTCGCCGTCTTTCAGTAAGTCCGCGCCGCGCTCGGCCATTTGCAAACACAGCTCGCGGTCCTCTTCAAACAGCATGGCGGCGCGCTCAGCAAGCGCAGCCGGTCCTTGAGCAAAGCAGGCCTCCATGACATCCAGGCAGTACATCAAATTAACCGCCGTGGGGCGCGTAGCCCGTAAGCGATCACTTACCCACTGCCATTCGCTCTCCTGCCCTGGATGTTGCGCGGCATACTGCGCCAGCACAAAGGCCGCACTCAGGCCAATCAGCGGCGCGCCGCGAATCGCGAGGCTTTTCACCGCCACCTGCCAATCTTCTGGGCTTGCACAGCGCACCCACGTTTCGGCCTGCGGCAGGCGAGTCTGATCCAGGTACTCAAGCGAGTCGGCGTACACCCGTAAACTGCGTGACTGAAGATGAGGCATCAGAGGCTCCTTGAGTACTGCGATAAAGAACGTATGGAAAGATCGTTTGGAAAGAACGAATACGCCGCGTGGCTTATCAGCCGCGGAGCATATCATATAGAATGAAGGCCTTTGAAAGCGACGCGATACTGACCCTACGATGACATTACAAGACGAACTGCTAGCAGCGATCTCTTGGGCGGCCCGGCAAGGCTGGACGCCCGCCACGGGCGGTAATTTTTCTGCCCGAGTGCCGCAAGGTTATCTGGTCACCGCCTCGGGCCGTGATAAAACACGCATTCAAGCCGATGACTTATTGCTTTGCGACCTTGAAGGGCGCGTACTTGAAGGCAGCGGCAAACCTAGTGCGGAAAGTGACCTTCATGCGGCACTTTATCGGATGGATGAACAGATTGGCTGTGTACTGCACACCCACACCGTGGCAAGCACCGTCCTTTCGCGTCGTTTTCCTGAAGGCATTGCGCTAAGCGGCTTTGAAATGCAAAAGGCGCTACAAGGTAATAGCACGCATGACGCCACCATTCACTTGCCGGTGGTGCCCAACTCCCAGGATATGAGCGAGCTTGCCGACCATGTACGGGCAGGTTGGCCTATGCCCTGGGGCTTTCTGGTGGCGGGCCACGGTATTTATGCCGTGGGCAGCAGCATTGCCGAGTGCCGCCGCCATTTGGAAGCCATTGAGTTTTTACTTGCCTGTGTCCTTGAAGAGAGCCGGTGGTCCAAATGATCAATAACCCAGATGTTAATAAGACAGATATTGATAACACCAGCATTCGCGCCGTGGTCACCGATATCGAAGGCACCACCACCGATATCAGCTTTGTGCATAAAGTGCTGTTCCCCTACGCCCATGATCAGTTGCCCGAGTACGTGTACACCCACTCGGCCCAACCTGATGTGGAAGAGCAGATAGACGCGGTACGCAATGAGCTCAATGAACCGGACGCCTCGCTGGATAAAGTCGTTGAAACTCTGCTCTACTGGATCGAAACTGACCAGAAAGTTACGCCGCTCAAAGCGCTTCAGGGCATGATGTGGGCTGATGG
This sequence comes from Halomonas sp. AOP30-A1-24, assembly GCF_052378165.1. Taxonomy (NCBI): domain Bacteria; kingdom Pseudomonadati; phylum Pseudomonadota; class Gammaproteobacteria; order Oceanospirillales; family Halomonadaceae; genus Halomonas; species Halomonas sp. AOP30-A1-24. The sequence goes on along the minus strand of NZ_JBQSXL010000009.1, from coordinate 123,948 downwards.
CTACCAGCGTGGCGCCTTTAAAGGACATCTGTATAGCGATGTCGCCCCGCGTCTTCGTCAGTGGGCAGAGGCCGGTAAACAGCTTTATGTCTACTCGTCAGGCTCCGTGCAGGCGCAAAAGCTGCTGTTTGGCTACAGCACAGAGGGCGATTTAACCCCGCTGTTTAGCGGCTATTTCGACACCCATATTGGTCACAAGCGCGAAGCCTTGGCGTATCAGCATATCGTCAGCAAGCTACAGCTTCCCGCCGACGAAATCCTGTTTCTATCCGATGTCGTGGAAGAACTGGATGCCGCCAAGCAAGCGGGCATGCAGACGCTGCAACTGGTGCGTGAAGGCACCCAGGCAGGCACACAGCACGCCTGTGTGACAAGCTTCGATGAAATCGATCTGTAACGGTTCAAGCTTTTAACTAGCGGAGAACGCCTTAATGTCACAACTGAAAGTATTTGCCGATCAAGATCCGAACAACGCGCTGGTCGATATTACCGACGGCGAGCAGATCAAAGCTGTGCTCAACCGTGTAGGCGTGCTGTTTGAGCGCTGGGCAACGCCGGGCGAAATTGCCGACGACGTCACTCAGGACGATATTCTGGCGCTCTACCAGGATGATATCGAGCGGCTAAAAGCCCAGGGCGGCTACCAGACGGTTGATGTGCTGCACATGGTGCCTACGCATCCTGAAAAGGATGCCATGCGCCAGAAGTTTTTAAACGAGCATCGCCACTTTGAGGACGAAGTGCGCTTTTTCGTCAAAGGCCAAGGGCTTTTCTGCCTGCATATCGAAGACAAGGTGTATCAGGTGCTGTGCACCCGCAACGACCTGATCAGCGTACCCGCCAACACGCCCCACTGGTTCGATATGGGCCCCGCGCCTGAATTTACCGCGCTGCGTTTCTTCGACAACGTAGAAGGCTGGGTGCCCCACTGGACCGAGAGCGATATCGCCGGCAAGTTTGACCGGATTGATCAGTTGTAAACGGGCGGATGCATCAGCGGCGGATTCAAAATCCGCCGCTTTTTTATGTGCCCGACATGGCTTGCCACGGCGATTGACTTTCCAACCTCCGTTACCGATGATCTTGCGCCCTTCACAGCGTATGCCTACCAAGGAGAAACGTCTTGCAAGCGAGCGTGCTTGATATCCAGGGGATTCATAAATCCTTTGGCAACAATCAGGTCTTGCGTGGCATTGATATGCATATCAATGCTGGCGAAGTCGTCGTATTGATGGGCGCCAATGGGGCAGGCAAGTCGACCCTGGTTAAGGTACTTAGCGGCTACCACGCAGCCGACCACGGCCAGATGCAGCTTGCCGGCATGCCCTACTGCCCGCGCGATGCGCGTGAGGCGATTCACCAGGGCGTGGTGACCGTACATCAATCCATCGATGACGGTGTCATCCCCGACCTGGACGTGGCCAACAACCTGATGCTGGATAGATTAGCCTCCGGCGCGCACGGCTTATGGGTCAGTGCCAAGAAGCTTCGTCAGCAGGCAAGCGAGGTTGCCGATGCCATGGGCCTGGATATCGATCTGAACGCCCGCGTTGCCGATCTTTCGGTGGCCGACCGGCAGATGATCAGCATTGCCAGGGCCATGGCCCATGCGCCCAGGCTTTTGATTCTGGATGAACCGACCTCATCGCTCTCCGCTACCGAAGCCGAGCGCCTGTTTACGGTGATCGATCGCTTGCGCGCCCAGGGCGTGGCGATTGTGTATATTTCCCACCGCATGTCCGATATCAGGCGCCTGGCGGATCGCATCATCTGCTTGCGCGATGGCCAGATCTCCGGCGTATTTGATCAAGCGCCGCTGGATCTCACGGCCGCCGTGCACGCCATGCTGGGCCAAGCGATCAATAATGCTGATATCGAACCGGCCACACCGGGTGCGCCTATCCTAACGCTGCAAAATATCGAACTGGCTAAAGGGGCAGCGCCGATCAGTTTGAGCGTGGGTGACGGCGAAATCGTCGCGTTTACCGGCCTGCTGGGCAGTGGAATGTCGGCGCTTGTCGAGACCCTGTTTGGGCTGCGTCCTTTAACGAGCGGCATCATGCAGGTCGATGGGCAGCCCTATGCGCCCGCCAATGTACGTGAAGCGCTTGCCCGGGGTGTGTTCATGTCGGTAAAAGACAGAGCGACCAACGGCGTGATTGGGGATTTTAATATCGCCGACAATATGACGCTGCCGTTTTTAAAAGCCTTTACCCGTGGGGCGTTTCTGAGCGCCCGTCAGCAGCGCGCCAGTACCGAACAGATGATTGCCCAGTTGGGGATTATCTGCCAATCCCACGCGGATTCGATTGGCACGCTTTCCGGGGGCAACCAGCAAAAGGTCATGATCGGGCGCTGGCTTCAATCGCCCAGCCGCGTGTTGCTGCTGGATGAGCCCTTTCAAGGCGTGGATATCGGGGCAAGACAGGATATAGGCCGCCATATCCGGGCAACCGCCAAAGGTCGCGCCACCCTGGTGTTTGTTTCTGAACTAGACGAGGCGATTGAAATCGCTGACCGAATTATTGTGTTACATGAAGGAGCCATTGCCGGTGAGCAATCCAACCGAGATATCGACCTCAACGCCCTCGTCGCCCAGGCCTCCGGAAAAGCCTAACGCCAGCGCCGCGAAAGCTCGCTGCCTGGAGCTAGCCATTCGCTACGGTTTCTTGCTGTTGCTTGTGGCGCTAGTGGTTTACTTCAGCTTGGCGGCCTCTGGCTTTGCGAACCCACGCTCGGCGGTATTTGTGCTTCAGTCTGTGGCAATTACCGGCATTCTGGCGTTGGGCGTGACCACTACGCTGGTGGTAGGCGGGTTTGATCTGTCCATTGGTGCCGTGGCCACCACCTCGTTGATGCTGGCGGCATACTGCATGGTGGTGCTTGAACAGCCCGCCTATGTGGCCGTGGCAGTCTGCCTGTTGATGGGTGCGTTCATCGGGCTTATTAATGGCCTGCTGATCGTCAAGTTCCGCATTCCTGACCTGCTGGCCACCCTGGGCATGATGTTTTTGCTGATTGGCCTTCAGCGCATTCCTACCCAGGGCAACTCTATCGCCACCGGTATGTCGCTGGCCGATGGCTCCACCGCGGAAGGCACGTTCTCGGCGGCGTTTCTGTGGCTGGGCAGGCACCGCTTTGACCTGATTCTGGAGCGCCTGATTCCGGTTCCGGTGGTGGTATTCGTACTGATCGCGGTCGCTATTTGGCTGTTTTTAGGTTTTACCCGTCACGGCAGGCTGATGTATGCCATTGGCTCCAACGAGCGTGCGACCGCCTTGGTGGGGGCGCCGGTAGAGCGCTACAAGATCGCGGCGTATATGATTTCTGGTGTTACCGCCTCGATTGGCGGTATTTTGCTGGCCGCCCGTTTAGGTCGGGGCGATATTGCCAGCGGCAATAACCTGTTGCTGGATAGCGTGGCCGCGGCACTAATTGGCTTTGCCGTACTAGGTGCTGCACGCCCCAACGCATTTGGCACTGCCATGGGCGCACTTTTTGTGGGGATACTGCTTCAAGGCATGACGATGATGAATGCGCCCTACTACACGCAGGATTTTGTTAAAGGCGCGGTATTGGTGGTGGCGCTCATGTTCACCTTTTACCTCTCCTCACGGCGTGGCCAATCAGGCCGTTATTAATAACGCTTCAACGCTAAAAACGTTAACAATCGGGACACCGCTATGCTTAAACACCGTATGCTCAAACGCTTTGCTGTAAGTTTTACCGCCGCCATGGCGCTACTGGGAACGATCCTGGCAACGGCTGAGGAGCGCCCGGCACCCTTCGATGCGCCGGAAGATGTCACCATCGCGCTTATCCGCTATATCTCCACGGGCGATTTTTTCCAGGCCTATCTGTCGGGTGTAGAGGCGCAAGCCGCTGCGCTGGGCGTGGGTCTGCGCGTGCTGGATAGCCGCCAGGATGCGGCCCTGCAGGCAGATATGGTGGACCAGGCCATCGCGCTCGGCGTCGACGGCATCATCATTCAACACGGGCTGCCGGAGTCCATGAAAGACGCTGCCCAGCGCGCTGTAGAGGCGGGTATTGATGTTGTGGCATTCGATGTGGAAGTGGACAACCCCGCCATCCCGCAAGTCGAGCAGTCCGATTATCTGCTGGGCGAGTTGGTGCTTAACCAGGCGCTACAGGATAACGGTGACCGCTTTACCGCAGGCTATGTTTACGTGCCAGGTATCGCGCCGCTTGATCGCCGCAACGCCGCTTGGGAAGATTTTAAAGAGGCTCACCCAAGTGTGACCGAAGCCGCCGTATTCGGCACCCTGGATAACCCGATCGCCAATTCGGTTGCCAATCAGGCCCGCGCGGTGATTCAGGCCAATCCGATGATTGATGTGTTCTTCGCGCCCTATAATGAGTTTGCAGCGGGCGTGAAAATAGCCGTGGATGAAATGGGTCTGGGTGAGGATATCGCTATTTATTCCGCCGACATCTCCACCTCTGATATTGCCGCCATGCGTGAACCCGGCTCGCCCTGGGCCGCAACGGTTGCCACCAACCCAACGGTGGTAGGCGAAGTCTCGGTACGTACACTGGCGCTTTTGATGGCCGGTGAAGCGCCCGGCCAGCAGGTTATCGTGCCGCCCACGCTGATTACTCAGGACTTCCTGAACGATAACGCTATCACCAACATGGAAACGCTGGGCGAGAATATGCCGCAGTTCTCCCATGCTGAGGTGGCGCTTGCTGATTGGCTGCCCCTGCCTGAGCGTTAATCCTTGCGAGTCATACAACAGCCGTTCAAACGCCGCGAGCCTAGAGCCCGCGGCTTTTTTATAGCACGTCTTTTATAGAAGGCTGTTTATAGAACATCCTGACGGTTATACGCTTGGGCCAGTTCAATAAGCGCAGGTATTTCACAAACCGCCTCAGGATTCATAATAAGCGCCTGGCCCATCAACACATTGCGGGCTTCAAGTCGGGCGCGCAGGGCAGTGTCTTCGATCTCTTCGAAATCCGCATTATGGGCCAGTGACAGCACCCGGCGGTGCATCTCGATACCGCAGTAGGCCAGCGCATCCAGGCGGATCTCCTCCAACAGCGCATCGCAGGCGTCGTCCGCGCTGTTGCCTTGGTCTTCAAACAGCGCCCTGGGGAACAGAATGCCGGTGCGCTCGGTTTGCCATAAGTGGCGGAACTCGGCATCAAAGCTTGTGAAGCACGCCTCGATGACGTCGAGAATCCACGTCTGGTACGCCTCCAGTTCGTCATCCTGGCGGTGGGCAGGCTGACTAAAGTACGCCATCAGGAAGTTGGCTACGGCCATTCCCAAATCAAACGCCATCGGCCCGTACTGGGAAAACTCAGGGTCGATCACGCGCACATCGGTATCGGTCGCCATGATCGAGCCCGAGTGCAAATCACCGTGGAGCATGGTTTCAGTGTTGGCAGTGAACTTCATCAATAGCCGCTGGACCTTGGCTTTTAAGCGCACATTGCGGCGCAGCTCGTCCACCACTGGCGAAAGTTCCGGCGTGTGGTGGTTCATCTCGGCGCCGTAATAAGGGTCGGTGAACACCAATGATTCGGTAATCGCAGGAATCGCCACGTTACCCGAAAACAGCCCCACATCCTGCTTCTTCTCTGGGCTTGGCAGGGAAAGCTCCGAGCCGCGAAACGCCGTGCGCGCACAAAACTGGCCGATGGTCTCCCCCAAGCGAGCCACGCGTTCACCTTTAATCAGCTTACGGCGCAAGATCGTGTGCGGGTAAAGATACTCCATCACAAACAGGGCCTGGGGCTTATCGAAATAAAACACGTCAGGCGCAATGTTGGGGGCGCGCTTGGCCTGGCGCACTAGGGCGTAATACTCAAAATGGGCGCGGTAAAGCGGCAGCGGCCAGCTTTCGCCCACCATACGAACATAGGGCAGCGCCTGCTTAACCACCACACTGCCCGTGGTACCCGTCACGATAAACACCAGGTTCAGGTTGCCATCGCCCACCTCACGAATTTCCCAACTCGCGGGGTCGCCGCCTACCCGGCTGGCGACTTCGTGTACATCACCCAGCCGCGTTGCCAGCGTATCGACGGATAGCGCTTCATAACGTAAGGCCGCTTCTGATTGACCGTTTTCCACAGCGTGCTCCTCAAGCCAATTTTTGGGGTATTTGCCATTACCTGAGAGCCAATGTCAAATAGATACCCGCGGCTGCGACTACCTCGCCGACCACTTACTACCTGCTCATATCAAACTGTTCATATCAAACTGCTCATATCAAAAACCTAACGCCCTGTGCGGCAAGAGGGCTGCGCAATCGGTCAGGGAGCGCCACGTCGGTAATCACCGCGTCATAATCGGCTAGTTGTCCCGCCGCACAGCGCAGCGGTAAATCAAACTTGGTGCTATCCAACACCAGAACGCGCAAAGCCGCATTGGCCAACAGCGCTTCACGCGCCATGACCTCATCGTCGTTGTAGTCGAAAAGATTGCCGTGGGCATCCATGCCGCCTACCGAGACAATGCCTACATCCGCTCGGTAGCGTTGAAAAAAGCGCCACGCGTCGCCGCCAATCACGTCCTGGTCGCGGCGGCGCACCCGGCCGCCCGCCACCACTAGCTCACACTCCAGCGCGGATAGCCTGATAAGCGCGTGCAGATTATTGGTCATGATATGCAGGCCCTGTTTGTCGTGCAGCGCGTCGGCCAGCTGTTCAACGGTGGTGCCGGTGCCTAGAAACAGCGACTGATGAGGCTGAATCAATGAAGCGGCCTGGCGGGCAATAAGGCGTTTTCCAGCTTCGTTGACGATCTGGCGCTGGTCGTAACCGATATTTTCGCGGTCGGGAAACGGCAGTACCTCGCCGTGGCGCCGCAGCACCATGCCCTTTTCGGCAAGAAAGCGAATATCCCCGCGCAGCGTTTGTACGGATACCCCAAACTGATCAGCCAGCGCCTCTAGCGAATGGCGCCCCTCCTGGCGCACCCGCTCAAGCAGCGCTCGGCGACGCTCGTTTAAGCCTTTCATTCTGCTCTCATCTCCCCTCTTTTTTATTAACGAAAGACTTTCCGATGCTTACGAAAGCTCTCCTCCTTCAAACGAAAGGGTAGTGTCACGATGTTGTAAGGTGATGACAGTAGTGTGAGCAGAGTCAACTCACTGGAGACTTTCTGATGCTTAAGCGCTCACTCTGCACCGCTATTGCTCTTACCACCACGATGGCAAGTTTGGCTCTTTCGGCAAACGCCGTTGCCGACGACAAGCTCGTGCTCTACACCAGCCAGCCCAACAGCGACGCCCAGCAAACGGTCGAAGCCTTCCAGGCAGCCTATCCGGATATTGAGGTGGAGTGGGTACGCGACGGCACCACGCGATTGATGACCCGACTGCGCTCCGAGCTTTCCGCCGGGGTCAGTAACCCGGATGTGCTGCTGATCGCCGACAGCATGACCATGGAGTCGTTAAAGCAGGAAGACCAGCTTCAGGCTTATTTGAGCCCTAATCGTGAAGCCTTTGATGCCGAGCTTTTTGACCCCGAAGGCTTCTACTACGGCACCAAACTGATCACCACCGGTATCGTGTATAACACCGGCGCTGACGAGCAGCCGCAAAGCTGGCAGGACCTGCTCAAGCCTGAATATGAAGGCTTAGTGACCATGCCAAGCCCGCTTTACTCAGGGGCTGCCCTGATTCACATGGCGGCGATTAGTGAAAATCCTGACCTGGGTGAAAGCTATTACGATGCCTTGCATGACAACCGTACCGAGGCCCAAGGCGGTAACGGCGGGGTATTCAACGCAGTGGCAGCCGGCACCAAGCCTTACGGCATCGTGGTGGATTTCCTGCCCATCCGCGAAGCGGCCAAAGGCTCGCCGGTCGAGTTTGTCTTCCCTGAAGAGGGTGTGAGCGCGGTCACTGAACCCGTCGCCATTATGGCCGGTGCCAAGAACGTCGACGCGGCTCAGAAGTTTGTCGACTTCGTACTCTCGGAAGAGGGTCAGCAGCTGGTCAGCGAGCAGGGTTATCTGCCTGCCCACCCGGGTGTTACGCCGCCGGAAGGCTTCCCGGCCCGCGACACCATCGAGCTGATGCCCGTCGATATCGCCCAAGCGCTTGAGCAGGAAGAAGCCCTGAAGCAGCGTTTTAGCGACCTATTCGGCGGCTGATCATGTCACCGAGTCTTACCCAAGGCAGCCAGCACCGCTGGCTGCTTACCCTTTTGACGCTTACCGTCGTCCTGCTGAGCCTGGCGCCTAGCCTGCGTCTTTTAGTAGAAGCGTTAAGCGACCTGACCCAAGGGGGCAACGCGCCGCTATGGCGTGTGCTCCAGTCTGCGAGTACCTGGCGAGCGCTGTGGCACAGCCTGTATACCTCGGGGCTGGGCATGCTGATTGCCCTTGCGCTGGGCAGCCTGTTTGCGTTTGTGATTACCCTCACCGACATTCGCGGCAAGGCGTGGCTAGTGTTCTGTTTTATGTTGCCGATGATGATTCCGCCCCAGGTCACGGCACTTAGCTGGTTACAGCTATTTGGCCCGGCAAGCCCGCTATTAAAAAGCATCGGTATGGCGCCGCCGTTGGGCAGCCCGCAGCCGCTCTACTCGGCGGAAGGCATCGCCCTGCTGTTAGGTATTCAAAGCGCCCCGCTGGTGTTTCTGGCGCTGCGCACCTCGCTACTTTCTCTACCCCGCGAACTGGTCGAAGCGGCCCGCATTAGCGGCGCCCGGCAGAATCAGGTATGGCGGCATATTGTTCTGCCCGTGACGAGAAGCGGCCTGGTGGCCGGTGCCGCCATGGCGTTTATCTCAAGCCTGGGTAACTTCGGCATCCCGGCCATGCTGGGCATTCCAGCAAGCTACTACGTACTGCCTACGCTGATTTATCAGCGCATGGCCAGTTTTGGCACCGGCGTACTGGCTGAGATGGCCGCCCTTTCGCTGCTGATCGGCGTGCTGGCGCTGGCGGGTGTGGCGCTTCAGCAACACTGGATGGGCCGCAGCCGTTTTGGGCTGGTGGGGCATAGCGGGCGCGCCCATGATTTCTCACTCGGCCGCTTTCGCGCGCTGGTCACGGTGCTGCTGGTCAGTGTGTTGCTGGTCATTCTTGTCGCGCCGCTGGTGGCGCTGGTAGTCAGCTCGCTGGTGCCGGCCATGGGCGTACCGCTCAACGCCGATACCGCCACTTTGAATGCCTACCATGAAGTAATTGGACGTCAGGGCGCTACGTGGCGCGCCATGCGCAATAGCTTTTGGCTTGCCGGTGGTGCAGCCGTGGTGCTCATGCTGTGCAGCCTGCCGCTAGCCTATCGCCTTCAGCGGCTTCCATCGCGCCTGCAAAACCTGACGCTGAGTATTATCGAGCTGCCTTACGCCCTGCCCGGCGTGGTACTCGCAATTGCCTGCATTCTGCTGTTCGTGCGCCCACTGCCCATTATCAACGTCGCACTGTACGGCACGCTGGGGCTGATCTTCGTGGCCTATCTGGCACGTTTTCTGGTGGTGTGCCTCAAGCCGGTCAGCGCGAGCCTTGCACAGCTTGACCCTTCCCTTGAAGAAGCCGCCCAGCTCGCCGGTGCCGGCCCTTGGCGCCGCCTTTCCACTATCGTGATGCCGTTGATTGCACCTGCGCTGTTTGCCGGTGGGCTTTTAGTGTTTCTGCTGGCTGTCAACGAGCTGACCGTCTCAGCACTGTTATGGAGTGCGGGCAACGAAACCCTGGGCGTGCTGATTTTCAACCTTGATGAAGGTGGCGAAAGCGTTCTGGCCTCAGCGGTGTCCGTGCTGGTCGTGCTGATGGTCGCTTCACTCATGCTGTCGCTTAGCCTTCTGGCCCCGCGTTTACCCAAAGGAGTCGTGCCATGGCAGGGCTAACCCTCAAGCAAGTCACCAAACAGTTTGACGAACACAAGGCCGTGGATGGCCTTTCATTAACGGTTGAACCGGGTGAGTTCGTCGCCCTGCTCGGCCCCAGCGGCTGTGGCAAAACCACCATGCTGCGTATGCTGGCCGGGTTTGAGCAGGTAAGCGGCGGTGAAATCCATCTGGGCGATACGCTTCTGGCCAGCGAGCAGCACCACGTGCTCCCCGAGCAGCGCAACATGGCCATGGTGTTTCAATCCTACGCGCTGTGGCCGCATATGAACGTCGCCGATAACGTCGGCTACCCGCTAAAACTACGCGGCGTGCGCGGGGCGGATTATCAGCGCCGCGTTGAGCAGGCGCTTGCCCTGGTGGCGCTTGAGCCCTATGCCCAGCGCACGCCTCAGGACTTAAGCGGCGGCCAGCGCCAGCGCGTGGCACTCGCCCGCTGCCTAGTCACCGACCCGTCAGTAGTGCTTCTGGATGAGCCCTTGGCGAACCTGGACCGCCACCTGCGCGCCTCCATGGAGCACAGCTTTGCAGATTTTCACCGTCGCACCGAAGCCACTATGGTCTACGTCACCCATGACCAAAGCGAAGCCATGGCGCTGGCCGACCGTATCGCGGTGATGCAGGCGGGCAAGCTGGTGCAGTGGGCCACGCCCGAAACGCTCTACCGCGAGCCGCGCACGTCCTGGGTGGCAAGCTTTATCGGCCAGGGCAGCCAGTTAATGATAAGCACCGGCGCACCGGGCAGGCGTCTTAGCGGCCATGAGCTGATGCAGGGGCTGACGTCTCCCGCTTCCCAGCGTCATCAGGCAGTGCTGGTGCGCCCGGAGCATATTCAGGTGCATCCCGAGGCGCCCAGCCAGCAGGACTTAACCGCTCGCGTTGAACGCCAGACCTTTCGTGGCGAGCGCTATGAGCTTCATCTGCGCATGGCCGGTGGCGAAACGCTGCTCGCCTATCATTCCCACGCCCTAAAATTGGGCCAACAGGTGGCGCTAACGCTCTTGGAAGGCTGGTGTTTGGAGCCGGACCAATGAGTGCCAGCATCAATATATTGAGCGGCCTGGGCGATAAAGGCCCGGCGGCTATTGTGATGGAAGCCAACGGCAAGCGGCTTCTATTGGATGCCGGCGGCGCGCTGCACCCGGGCGAGCCAATTACCTGGGCACGCGGGCTTGATGTCGATGCGGTGATTATCAGTCACGACCATATCGATCATATTGGCGGCGTCAGTGAGCTGCCCGCTACGCTGCCGCTTTACTGCACGCCGCTGGTGGCTCAGGCGCTTCCCGATGGGCGCGCCTGGCAGTCACTGCCCGAGCGCGGCACCTGCCAGATCGCCGGTATTACGGTGACTACCGGGCAGGCGGGCCACTCGTTGGGCGGGGTTTGGATTCACCTGGATGTCGAGGGCGGCATTTTCTACAGCGGCGACGCCTGCTTTGAGTCCCGGCTGTTTCCGTTTGATACGCCGCCCCCGGCGCGCATTGCGCTACTGGACGCTTCTTACGGCACCTACGATCAGCCCCAGCAGGCATGTGTGGACGCCATCAGCGAACACTTGAACCGCCCGCTGGTTTTCCCGGTGCCTGAATCAGGCCGAGCGCTTGAGATGGCACTCTGGCTAGCCGAAGAGGCGGATGCTCGCGGGCTTTCGCTTGCCATTGATCCGATTATTCGCGCCAATCTGCAAACCCTGCTGGCGCTCCCCGCAACACTTCGCCGCTCCCATGCGGATAAAAGAATAGAAGCGCTTCTGGCGCGCCCCGACGCCTCTCAGCCAAGCCTCAACCTGATCAGTGATCGTGACGACACAGCGGCCATGTGGTCAGGTTTTCACTTATTGCATACCGGTTACCTGACGCCTTCGCGCTGCGCCGAGCTAGCCGCTGGCGACATTCTCTGGCAGCGCTGGAATGTGCATCTGCGCGCCTCGCATCTGGTTGCGCTTGCCGATCAGCTAAACGCCGAACGTGTGGTGCCCCTGTTTACTCATTTATCCGAACCCGCTCTTGGCGCCTGGCGCACGTTACTCGGTGCACGCCTCGCCACGCAAAAGATACTGTTTTTAAATACTCACGCCTTGAATAACCGGAGCCTTGCATGACCCAAGCAGTGATTGTCGATGTTGACGGTACGTTAGCTGAGTTTCACCCCACAAAAGTACATGAATGGGTGCTAGGCCCCGCCAAGCAGTGGGACCCCTTCTTTGCGTTTATGGCCGAAGCGCCGGTGATCGAACCGGTCGCCCGGCTGGTGAAATTATTGAAAGCCCAAGGCCAGCAGATCATCATTTGCAGCGGCCGCCCGGACACTCATCGCGAGCATACCCACGAATGGCTGACCCGCAACGCCATACCGTTTGACGCCATGTACCTGCGCCCCGATGGCCATGACCACGTGGATGACGAAGCGGTCAAGGAAGCCCTGCTCAGCACCATGCGCGAAGACGGTTTCGAGCCTTGGCTGGTGCTGGATGACCGCGATGCGGTAGTTGCTCAGTGGCGCGCCCTGGGCCTTACCTGCCTGCAATGCGCCCCGGGTGATTTTTAACCAAACGCCGCCCAAACGATATTTTCCTAACACCCGTTACTTGTTGAGCTTCTTGTAACGCTGTTCAGCCCTCTTGATGGTGGCGATTTTTTCGGGCCGCTTCATGGATTTCCAGTGGCGAATTTCTTCTATGCTTCGCCCACAGCCGGTGCACATGCCGCCCTTCAACTGACAGGCGGATATGCAGGGGCTATCGATTTTCTTGGCCATCAGTGCCTCACACTTCGCGCGCGCAGACGGCGCTGCCAGTCACCACCATGGGCGCGCTGGCACGCCTGTTCACTATCGAAGTCGATGTGCGGCGTGATGCTATCCAGCACCACACCCGCCTCAGCCAAAGCGCTGGCCGTGAAATCATGCAGGCGCTGTTTGGCATCGCCCTTTAGCGCTGAGGCTAAATGGGCATCGGTATCAAATACCCAGATAACCACCAGGCTTTCGGGGAAGTGTTGGTAGTCCACGCAGTGAGTTAACCAGACGAACCCAACCACCTCGGCCTTGGCCTGCTCACAGACTTCAGTCAGCGAAGCAGCAAGCTGGCGCTCCAGCTTGCCGCGTTCCCGTTTAACAATCATTCAACCACCTGACGTAACAAATAAAAGAATATGACTATGTTATAACATCTTAAGAAAGAAGAGGTGCGTTTGGCCGCCGCTGCCATGCCAGCAGCACCATAGGCAGTAACGAGACAGGAATCAGCAGCGCATTGAGCAACGCCCAGCCCAGGGTGTTAACCAACGGCCCCGCCAGCAGCGCCGTTAACGCAGCCGTACCGAACACCAGAAACTCATTGGCCGCTTGAGTGCGCGCCTTGTCTGCCGGTTGATAGCTTTGCGTCAATAACCCGGTAGCGGGCAGGAAGGTGAAATTCCAACCAAGCCCCAGCAGGATCAACGCAACATTAAAGCCCGCTAGCCCGGCATCAAACTGTGCGGCAATTGCGCTTGCCACCAGCAGTAAGCAGCCAGCGCTAATCATGCGTGGGGCACCAAAGCGCGCCGTCAAATGGCCGGTAAAAAATGAGGGCAAGAACATGGCAACTACATGCCACTGAATAGTGGTGGCGACATGGTTAAAGTTGTGCCCGGCCCCTTCCATCGCCAGCGGTGTGGCGGTCATGGCCAGATTCATCACGCCGTAGCCAATGGCCGCCGCGCTAACGGCCAGTAGAAAACCGGGCTGGCGCAGGATAGCGGACAAGGGCTTTTTCTCCCCCTCTACTGCCTGCACAAAAGCGACCGGCAACCGCGTACAAAGTAATATGCCCAGTGCCAATACGTAGAGCACGCCCAGCCCAACGAAGCTGCCCAAAAACGGCGTCTCGCTCAGCTCACGACTAAAGCGGGCAAGCCACGGGCCTGCAAATGCCGCTACCACTCCACCGCCCATCACTAAACCAAGCGCTTTATCGCGCAGTGCCGTGGGGGATGCTTCAAGGGCTGCAAAGCGGTAGAGCTGCCCAAAGCCAATGCCGATACCAATTAGCCAGGTCGCCAGCAGGAACAGTCCAAAGCTTTGCTGACGTAGCGCCAAAATGGCCACGGCCGTACCTATCAAGCCAATAAGATTGCCCAGCACAAACCCGCGTTTGCGCCCCAGCCGCCCCATGATCAGCGAGGCGGGGATGGTGGCGCACATCAGCCCCAGCCATTGGCTGGCCACCGGCACAGTGGCCCAGTTAGCCGTCGGTGCCAGCGAGGCGCCAATGAGAGGCGATACGGCAATCAGCAGGATATTGCCACTGACCAACAGCGCTTGGCACAGCGATAACAGCGTAACGGTTAATGGCATGGCGATGGCTCCAAAGGCGTAGGCACAAGAGTAGGCGTGAGGGCAGACGTAAGGGCAGACTTAGCCGCCGCGCCGAAGCGCTGACGATACACAGAAGGGGAAACACCGTAGTAACGTTGAAACTGGCGGCGCAGCTGCTCGGCGCCGCCCAAGCGCCAACGCTCAGCTAACCGCTCAAGAGATACCGTTTGATGCTCATCCAACAGCGCCAAACGCGCCTGCTCCAGGCGTAGCTGGGTCAAATAAGTAACCGGCGTCGTGGTTAAGTGGCGCTTGAATAGCCGGGTAAGATGACGTGGTGATACGGCCATTAAGGCCGCCATACTTTCCAGCGAATGTGCTCCGCCAGGGTCAGCATGCAGATGATCCAACAAACGACGCAACGGACCGGCACTTTGCTGGCAGCGTAGAAGTTCGCTGAACTGCGACTGCCCGCCCGGGCGATGCAGAAACATCACCAGTTCTCGTGCTACTTGCCCGGCAAGGGCAGCGCCGTGGTCGGCTTCTACCAGCGAAAGTGCCAGATCGATACCGGCCGTTATCCCGGCGCTGGTGTAGCGATCACCGCTTTGGATATACAGCGCATCGGGCTCAACATTAAGCGCGGGGTACTCCTCGGCAAGCTGGTCGGCGTGGCGCCAATGGGTAGTGACGCGCTGGCCATCTAAAAGCCCGGCGGCAGCAAGCAAGAAAGCCCCTGAGCAGATAGAGCCTAACCGGCGCACGTGAGGCGCCAGCTCACGTAAAAGAGCCAGCACGTGCGGGTCTTGGCGTAACGCCATTACACCGCTGCCACCTGCAATAAGTAACGTATCCAAAGGCAGCCGCTGGGAAAGTTCGGCATAGGTGTGGCTGGCGTACACCGCCAAGCCGCCATTGGTCATTACCGGCCCAGGCGCATCGGCGACCAGGGTTAAGCGGTATAGGGGTTTCGGGCTTAGCGCATTGGCACTGGCAAACACCTGCCAGGGGCCACTGACATCCAACAGCTGACAACCGGGGTAAGCCAATAAGGCAATATGGCGCGTCACGTTCTCTCTCCAGATCGTTAATAGGGAGAGTTTCCGCCGAGCGCGACGTGTCGACAAGGACCATCACCCCACCAATACGGACATTACCTAACTTGGCTGACTGATCGGCGCTTCCATACGGCGCACGCTGGCCACAAAGTCGCTGAATCGCTCGCCTTGAATCAGCACGTGGTCGCATAGCGCCTGCTCAGCCAGAGCAGCATCGCCTTGGGTAATGGCATCGACAATGGTCTGGTGCTCGCTCAAGGAGTTATGCATGCGCTGGCGAACCTGCAATTGCAGGCGACGATAGGGCTTTAAGCGCTGTTTTAGCTGACGAGCTTCGCTGGCTAGAAACGTATTGTGGCTCGCTGCATAGATGCAGTCATGAAACGCTTCGTTTTCGTAGTAGTACTCGTCCGTATCGCCCGCGTGTGCCGCTGCTTCACAGCGTTTATGGGCCGCCTGAAGCTCTGCCAGCTCCGGGTCACTAATGCGTCGGGCCGCCAGGCGCCCGCACATGCCCTCAAGCTCGGCCATGACTTCAAACATCTCGATTAATTGGTCGATGCCGACCTTGGCCACAAACGTGCCTTTTTTCGGTGATACGGTGACCAAACCGCTAGCCACCAGTTGCTGGAAGGCTTCACGCACGGGTGTGCGGGAAACATTAAACGTTCGCCCTAGCTCGTCCGGGTCGAGCCGTTCACCCGGCACCCGCCGCCCATTAATAATGTCATCTTCCAACGAGTCCTTAAGCCGTTGAGCGTTGGAACGTTTGCTCTCAGCCATCTGTTTCCCACCCCTTTTATTTATAAGAGCGACCGACCGCCTTACTGTCTTCAGGGCCGGAACGTGACACTCAACATCTTCCACCACTATCGAAATATATATCACACGTCTTGATATACATTCGAGAGACTTTCCAGCACTCCTACATTAAAACAAGCTCACGGAGATAACGTAAGCAGTAGCACCTCAGCCTGCTGTTTAAGCTCATCATGAGCTTTCCGAGCGCGCTGTTTTTCGTCCTCACTGCCCAGAGATTCAATATTGGCAAGGACGTTTATCAGCACGCTGCGCAGGGCAGCCGCCGCGAGTTCGCAACCCGCTTGGGTATCGCTCTTGAACGGCTGTTCGCTATCCGCATAGGCGCGTTGGCCCAAGCGTAATATGGCCAGGCTTTGCTTGGCCGTGTGTAACGACACGTCTACCGCCTCGGCGGATGCCTGATGGATCGCTTGGCGACGCGCCGCTTTTTCTTGCTCGTTGTTATGGGGCAGGCGGAAGGCTGCTATCAACTCTTCAAACGCGGCGACGTCTTTATCGGCCAGTGGCACTAGCTGCGTTTTTAAACGCTCAGCTTGCTCAATTAACGCGGCCCGCGCTTCACTGGTCTGATGCTGCTGGCTTATATGCAGCCCTTTTAATATTAACGCCAGCCCTAGGCTCGCCACGACGGTGGCGGCGGCGCCACAACACCCTGGCATAGGATTGTGAGCAAGCGCATCCCGAAAGTGGCTCAAGCGCTGCTGCCATATCGCGGTGTTGGGCGGTTGACTATCCTTATCCATGTTATCGACTCCTTTTATCGACGCTTAACGAAGAACTCCTCTCCTGCCTGTGGGTCTTAAATGGATTCGCTCAAGAAGCGCTGTTGATAGTGAAACATCCAGGCGCGCAGCGTGTTAGCGTAGCCTTTTACTCAAACGCGATAGTGCGTTATTAGAAGATGATGAATTGTCAGTGCTAACATAACCTTCATTTTGCATAAGGAGCTTGCTGCTTTGATTACTCACAATGAAACGGGTGCTTTCTCGGCAGCCGAACTCTATCGCGTTATTAACGATGCCTCCGCACAGGAAGAAGCCGTTGAACTGGAGTGGCCAGCGGCCAATGTTAGTTTAGATGAAGCCAACCAAACGTTGATTTGGGAGCTTCACGATTACGGCAATTTAACCTTAACGCTTTCGCGCAGCGACAATGAGTGGATTGCCATGACCGCCATTGCCCCGCTGGACAGCGTATCGAATCCGGCTGAGCTTAACGACGTGTTACTGCGCCAGGGCCTTGCGCTTCCGCTTGCCTCTATCGGTATCGTATCCATTGATAATCGAGATTTTTACGTGGCTTACGGGCAGCTGTTTGGCGATTCAAAACTGGTGTCTATTTGTGCTGAATTACATGCCACGGCCAGCGCAGCCATGGAAGTCGCCGACTTAATTCACGATCACTTTTCTTAATACGCGTTTAGGAGCAACTTTATGTTAAGCAAAATCATGACGGCGTTACGTGGTAAAGCGAATGAGACCGGCCAGGCCGTCGTTGACTCTCAAGCGCTGCGTATTTTGGACCAGGAAATCCGTGATTCTGAAAATCACCTGAAACAGTCCAAAACCGAACTTGCGCGCTTAATGGGTCAACGCCAGCTGAACAGTAACAAGGCAGATACCCTGGAAAGCAAAATTGCCGAGCTTGAGCAGAGCGCTGAAGCCGCGCTGGATAAAGGCGAAGAAGCGTTAGCGGTCGAAGTTGCCGAGCGTATGGTCAGCATGCAGGATGAGCTGGACGCCGAGCGCAGCATCGTCAGCGAGTACGACGCCAGCATTGAAAGCCTGCGCGGAGCCATTCGCAATACGGATAACCAGCTGCGCCAGCTAAAACAGCAGGTGAGCGTGGTAAAAGCGACAGAGTCTGCACAGAAGGCTCAGTCTGCCGTAGCGGCGCGCCACTCAGGGCAAAATAGCGCCATGGGCAGTGCGATGGAGTCTCTTGACCGGATCCGTGAGCGCCAGCAGCTTAACTCAGCCCAGATGCAGGCGGCGGATCAAATGGCTGCCGAAGAGAGCGGCTCATCACTGGATGCACGCCTGAAAGCGGCGGGTATTGGCGCCAATGAGCGCAAAGCCGAAGACGTGCTGGCACGCCTGAAAGCCAAGAAAAATACTCCACAAGCGTAAACGTGGCACAGCGCCCGCCCACCGGCGGGCCTGCACGTCACTGGGCCATATTGATTCTGCACCAACGATTCGCGCTATCGGCTTGCCCTTTGGAGGCTTCTCGAATGTTCAAGACACTTAAGGCCCTGTTCGGCACTTCCAATGAGGCGGCGAACCCTGCGGCAGAAAACGCATCCACCTTCACTGCTGGCCTGCCGACCGGGATGTCACAAGAAGATTTTGCAGGGCTGCGTCTGGATGGGCGCGTCAACATTCAGTTGGCTGAGTTAAGCGCCTATTCCGATGCACTCTTTGGGTGGGACAGCACGCCCTATCATCATGTTGCGGCCGTAGGGCATATCGACCTTGGCCAGGGCGCCCACTTGGTACGCTTTTATCTGGATAACGATACGTGGCTGCAAGCCAACGTCGAAAACCAGCGCGTGATTGAGTACAAGCTGTTTGATTTTTATCGTGTGACGCATTTGTCGGATATCGAGTTCGATGCGCTGATCAACGCAAGCGATAAAAAGGCAGGCCAGCTGGGCGCACAAACGATGACTGTCGAGTCGACCGATGCTTCCGAGCGCACCTGCCAGTTTCAGCGTGTGTGGGGCGATGAAGCGAGCCTTTGGTCGCCGCCCGTCGTGCTTGAAGAGCAGGTAATGACCACCGAAAGCGTCATGACGCGCAGCGTTACCCACCATGCCATGCTGTACGAGCGCCCTATTGAAGACTCCGAACGCATGGAATATGTATTGCTGAATGCGGAAGATGACGGTGAGGGTGGGTTTATGCTGGTACAAAATCTCGGTGTTGATGTTACATCGGTCGATATTGATGCTATTTAAACGCGGCAAGCCCTAACACACGCCATCACCACAACATTGACTCTCAACCAAGGAAGATTCTATACATGCAGTATTTACAAGGCTTGCCCCACTTTTTGGGCTATCTGATCGGCGCACTCGTGCTTCTCGTTGCGTTTATGTACTGTTATAGCCGTATCACGCCCCACCACGAGTGGACGTTAATTCGCGAAGGTAATGCAGCGGCGGCCACGGCCTATGCGGGTTCTATCGTCGGTTTTACACTGCCGCTCTACAGCGCTATGGCCAATTCCATCAGTTTCATCGATTTCATCTTGTGGGGCATCATCGCGTTTGGTGTTCAACTGGCGGCTTTCTTTGGTCTGAAGATGGTGCTGAAGAATCAGGGAGAAAGCCTGTCACTGCATATCACTGAAGGTCATATGGCTTACGGTATTCTGGCGGGTAGTGTCTCCATTGCAGTTGGCCTGATTAATGCCGCCTCGATGACGTGGTAAGGAGTTTAACGATGGCACATAACGATCAGACCCCACACCTGCCGCGACGCAAACGCAGCGCCCGCCTCTCGCTTGCGATGATGGGCGCCAGCGCATTCGGGCTAACGGCGTGTGGCCAGCCAGAGCAAACGACCGATGTAAGCTTTGACAGCCCACGCAGCTACCAGAGTGTTGATGAGTGCGTGGCCGCCGATGTATATACCCGCAGCGCCTGTGAAGATGCCTACGAGGCGTCCATTAAAGAAGTCCCCCGCTTCAATACGCTTGAAGAGTGTGAGGCTGAACACGGTGAAGGAGCCTGCACGGCCCCCACCGAACAGCAGTCGCAGGCGGCCACCGGCAGCAGCGGCGGTGGCTGGTTTATGCCGGCCATGATGGGTTACATGGTGGGTAACATGATGTCGCGCACCAGCCACGGTGCGACCAACCGGGGAGTGTACCAAGAACCGGTTTACCGCAATCGTCAAAACCAGGGCAACTGGAATACCGCCACTAACCAGGCCAGCCAGCGTGTCAATCAGCGCCATCAGGCCCTGCGTACCACGGCGACTCAGAACCGCCAGGCCACACAGCGTAGCGGCTTCGGTTCTCGCTCATCCGCTCGCGGCGGCTGGGGCTCGTGATGTACCTCGGGAATCTCCATGCTTAGAGTTGATGTTGCAGAACGCGCCAACTGGAAAACCCTGGCCCACGAGCTGGGGTTTCATTTTCATACCATCGGCGGCGAACCCTACTGGAAAGAGAGCGCCTACTACCAGTTCTCGCTGGATCAAATAGAGCGGGATATTGAGGCGCCTACCGAAGAGCTGCATGAAATGTGCATGGAGCTTGTTGACCGTGTCTGTCACTCCAATGCGCTGATGCAACGCCTGGCGCTGCCGGAGTTCATGTGGGACACCATTCACGACTCCTGGGTGTCTGGCCAGCCACACCTTTATGGGCGAATGGATTTTGCCTATTCAGGCCAGGGCCACGCCAAGCTACTTGAGCTTAACTACGACACCCCCACCTCGCTTTATGAAGCGGGCTTCTTTCAGTGGGTATGGCTGGAGCAAGCCATCCAACAGGGCATCATCCCGCGCCACGCTGACCAATATAACTCCATTCAGGAGCGGCTGATCAACGCAATGGCGCATATTGGCGACCGGTTAGACAGCGCCGAGATGTACTTTTCATGCATCAAGGATAATGACGAAGAGCGTGCGACCGTACACTACCTGCAGGATGTAGCCGTTCAGGCCGGTTTAAAAGCGCCCTTCATTTATACCGAAGATATTGGCTACCAGCGCGACGGCGACTACTTTGTTGACCTGGATAATCAGCCCATTCAGGCACTATTTAAGCTCTACCCTTGGGAAGAGTTGGCCGACGATGCGTTTGGCGAAAAGATTCCCCAGCTGCACACCCACTGGTTTGAACCACCGTGGAAGGCGATTCTCTCTAACAAGGGCATTCTGCCCCTGCTGTGGGAGCACTTTAAGGGCCACCCTAATTTGCTACCTGCCTATTTTGAAGAGCGCTCGCCTTCACCGCTGCCGCCCGGCTGGGTACGCAAGCCGTTCTTTTCACGCGAAGGCAGCAATATTGAACTGTTAACGCCAGAGGGGCAGCGTGAGGCAGTGGATGGCCCCTATACGGACAGCCCCTGGATTCGCCAGGCCTACCACCCCATGCCGCGCTTTGGCGAACATCACGCGTTAATCGGCAGTTGGGTGGTGGGTGATCGTGCTTGCGGGATCGGCGTGCGGGAAGATGTAGGGCGAATTACCAAGGATTCATCCTGCTTTGTGCCCCACGCCATTGTTTAACGGTCAGGAGAACGCGCCTGCTTACTCCACCAACCATAAGCAGCTAACGGTATCGCCTGGCGTTACCTGATGATGGGGAGGAATAACCGCCAAGGCATCGGCCTCAATACACGACGACAATACGCCGGAGTTCTGGTCAGCAAAGGCCTGGGCCGTTATACCGGAAGGTGAAAAATTAAGCGTTACACGCATATAGTGCTGGCGCGGCCCGGTCGAGGTCTCAAAATTCGCCGCTGCGGTTAACGTTGGCAATGCCTTCAGTGCCGGGCAAGCCAACAACGCTCCCATGAGCGGGCGCAAAAATAGCCAGGCCCCCACAAACCCCGAAACCGGATTGCCCGGCAACCCCACAAACCTTGCCTCACTGCCGTCAGCGCGAGGCAAGCGGCCTAGCGCCAAGGGCTTGCCTGGACGTATGGCCAAGCGCCATAAATCCAGCTCGCCCAAGGCATCAAGCGCGGCCTTAACGTGGTCTTCTTCCCCCACACTGACACCACCAGTGCTTACCACGACATCGGCGTCAGCGGCGGCCTGGGTTAATAGCGCCACCGTTTGAGCGTAGTCATCCGGCACACTAACGACCTGCACCACATCAGCGCCAAAGCGCTCAAGCAGGCGCTTTAACATGGGTCGGTTGGAGTTATAAATGTGCCCCGGTGCCAGCGGCGTGCCGGGGTCGACGATTTCATCGCCGGTCGAGAGCAGGACAACCTTAGGGCGGCGGCGTACGCTCACCTGGATAATGCCCTGCCCCGCTAAATGCCCCAACGCGGCCGCTTCTAAGCGCAGCCCTTTGTTGAGTAAACAGTCGCCCACACGCACGTCCCGCCCTTGGCGGCGCACATTATCGTCAGGCGGAATATTGTCCGGTATCAAGGCCTTGCCTGCCTCAACGCTAACGCGCTCCTGCATGACGACGCAGTCCGCACCTTCTGGCAATTCGCCACCGGTAAAGATGCGAGCACAGCTGCCGGGTGCCAGCGGCACTACCTGTGTTCCCGCCGCAATGCGCTGGCTGATGGGCAGCCACCGGCCCGCATCGCTTGTGCGCAACGCATAGCCGTCCATCGCACTGTTATCAAAGGGCGGGACGTTAAGCGCTGCCATCACGTCGTCAGCCAGCACTCGCCCGCCAGCGGCGCCCAAGGCGGCTTCTTCCGCACTGACGGGGCTCACGCCAGCCAGCAGCGCTTCAAGCGCGGCACTTACTGTTTGCAAATCAGCTGTTTGCAAATCAGTCGGCTGCAAATCAGCCATGCTGACCTCGCTCGGGAATCACCAGGTTGGCAAAATTGCACGGTTTGTGGCGGCTATCGAGCTGCTCTTTCAAAATGCCTTCCCAGCCCGTACGGCAAGCACCGGTTGAGCCGGGCAGACAGAAGATGACCGTGGCATTCGCCAGGCCACCCAAGCAGCGGCTTTGAATGGTGGAACTGCCAATCTCCTCGCCACTTAGTTGACGAAAACGCTCGCCAAATCCTTCGATGTGCTTATCCAGCAGTACCGAAATGGCTTCCGGTGTGGAATCACGGCCGGTAAAGCCGGTGCCGCCGGTAGTAATAACCACCTGCACTCCGGCGTCGGCAATCCACTGGGCCACGATAGCGCGAATCTGGTAGATATCATCAGCCACAATACGCTTATCGGCGAGCCGATGGCCGGCGGCGGTCAAACTCTCGGTCAACTGCTGACCGGAGCGATCATTCTCTTCGGTGCGCGTATCTGAAATCGTCAGTATGGCTATGTTGAGGGCAACCATCGGCTCCATAACGCTACTCCTGACCGCTTTTCTTGGCTTGACGAGCGTCCAACGCCGCCAACTGTTCAGGCGTTGCAGTGCCCTGATAGTGCGTTTTCCACTCGCTGTAGGGCATTTTGTAGACATACTCGCGCGCGGCTTCGTAATCAAGCCGCTCGCCTCGCTCTTCGGCTGCGCTCACCAGCCATTTGGAAAGGCAGTTACGGCAAAAGTCCGCCAGGATCATCAGGTCGATATTCTGTACGTCCTTGTTATCGTCCAGGTGGCTCAGCAAACGCCGAAAGGCAGCAGCCTCAAGCTCAGTGCGAGTAGCCTGATCAAACTCGTTAAAATCTGACATTAGCGTTTCCCTCATAAAAAGTGACTGTCGTGCAGCATACCAAAAGACACCGCTTATAGGCGCTGTTCCACCCGATAACGTAGCCAGGCGAACCCACTGTTTGATATGGGTCATAGTGCTTACCATCAAGCATCTAACGCATAGACAAGCGCATAGACAAGCAAGGCCCTTGGCCGCCATCATAGCGACAAGGGATCTACACTTGGAAATGGCAAGGCTGATCGGCCAGAGGAGACATGCCAATGATCACGACCCACGCATTAACCGGCATGGTGCTCGCTGGTGGCGAAGGCCGCCGCATGGGCGGGCGCGATAAGGGGCTGGAGCCCTTTGCTGGGCTACCTCTGTTTGCCCACACAGCGGCCAGGCTTGAAGGGCAGGTTGCTGAACTGCTGATTAGCGCTAACCGTAATCTTGACGCCTACCGCCTGTTTGGGCGTGTGATCAGTGATGCGGAGTCAGGCTTCCAGGGTCCTTTAATGGGCATTTATAGCGGGCTGCGCGCAGCAAACACGCCGTGGCTATTGATAGCTCCTTGCGATACGCCGCTTCTCCCGGACAACCTGGTCGCACGAATGCTGGCAGGCATACAAAGTGCCGATATCGCCGTGGCGTTTGATGGTCAGGATCTGCATCCTACGGTGGCCTTGATACGCACCGCACTGGCGGATGATCTTCAGGCGGCCCTGAAAAGCGGCGAGCGTAAAATTCAGCGCTGGTACGCACGTCATAATATGCGCCGTGTGGATATGTCCGACTGTCTCGACGCCTTCGCCAATCTCAATACCGCCGAAGAGAAAAGCCGCTTGGAAGCGCAATGCCTATCCGCCAGGAACGTACCATGACGCTCTCCTGCTTTGAACTTGGCGACCAGATGCTAAGCGTGGATGAAGCCCGCCAAGCGCTGACGACGCTTATTGAAAGACCGCTGGCCCATGAAGTCATTGACCTACATCGTGCCCATGGCCGCCGCTTGGCGCACGATATTATGGCGCCGATCAACGTACCGCCCAGCACCAACGCCGCGATGGATGGTATCGCCCTTGCCTGGCCAGACACACAGCCACCCCAATGGCCGCTTATCGGTCATTCACTCGCAGGGCATGGTTTTCATGGCGCCGTGCCGCCAGGCGCTTGCGTTCGGATTACCACGGGTGCCCCGCTACCGGAGGGCGCCGATACGGTCATTATGCAGGAGCAGTTAACAACGCACGGCGAGCACCTCCACATCGCAAACCCTGAGCGCGTTAAGCGTGGCCAGAACGTACGCTTGGCCGGGGAAGATATTCTCAAGGGCAACCTGGCGCTTTCAAAAGGAACGCGTTTGGATGCCGCGAGTATGGGGCTACTGGCATCGCTCGGCGTCGCACACGTTTGCGTGATTCGACCGCCGACCGTTGCGCTGTTTTCCACCGGCGATGAAGTCACAGCGCCTGGCGAGCCGCTGGAGAATGCCCGCATTTATGATGCCAATCGGTTTACCTTGATGGGCTTATTAACCGAACAGGGCGCTGAGGTGATTGATCTGGGTATTCTTCCCGATGATCAGCAAACGATACGTAAGGCGTTATCACAGGCCGCCCAAGTGAGTGACCTAGTGCTCACCAGCGGCGGTGTATCGGCGGGTGAAGCTGACTTTACGCGGCCTGCCCTTGAACAACTGGGCCAACTAACGTTTTGGCGCGTTGCTTTACGCCCAGGGCGGCCACTGGCCTGCGGCTGGCTGGGAGAGTCGCGTACGCCCTTTGTGGGCTTGCCCGGCAACCCTGTCGCTGTCATGGTAACCTTTTCACAGTTTGTCGTGCCGTTGCTCCATCACTTGCAGGCATTCCCCATGACTCCGCCACCCAGGCTTTACGCTGTCGCGGATGAAGTGCTTAACAGCCGCTACCAGCGTACCGATTTTTTGCGCGGCATTTACCATAGCGATACGCAAGGTGTGCTCCACGTACGCACGACCGGTGCTCAAGGGTCCGGCATGTTAAGTTCGATGGTCGCGGCTAACTGTCTGATCGAGCTACCCGAAGACCAGGACGGTGCACAAGCTGGCGAGGTAGTCTGCATTCAACCACTTGTGAGATGGCCATGACTAAGCAACTAATAGATGACTTTGGTCGCCGAGTTAGCTATGTCCGCATCTCGGTGACCGACCGCTGTGACTTCCGCTGCGTGTACTGCATGAGCGAGGAAATGACGTTTCTCCCGCGTGCCCAAGTGCTCACCCTTGAAGAGATCAGCATGGTCGCCCAGGCCTTTACCGAACTGGGTGTTGAAAAAATTCGCCTGACCGGTGGTGAGCCCCTGGTGCGCCGGGACATAGAACAGCTGGTAGATGACATTGGCCAGCTGCCCGGGCTTAGCGACTTCACCATGACCACCAATGGCGCCAGCCTGCGTAAACATGCCAAACGGCTTTATGCAGGTGGCCTGCGCCGTCTCAATATAAGCCTGGATTCACTGGACCCGGAGCGCTTTAAAAAGCTCACCCGCACCGGCGATTTAACACGCGTTA
Organism: Halomonas sp. AOP30-A1-24; assembly: GCF_052378165.1. NCBI lineage: Bacteria > Pseudomonadati > Pseudomonadota > Gammaproteobacteria > Oceanospirillales > Halomonadaceae > Halomonas > Halomonas sp. AOP30-A1-24. The sequence goes on along the minus strand of NZ_JBQSXL010000009.1, from coordinate 98,081 downwards.
TTGACGGCATCCATGCTGCAAAAGAGGCCGGATTTACCCGCATCAAGTTAAATGCGGTCATTTTAAAAGGTCGTAATGATGATGAGGTGCTGGACCTTGTCGACTTTGCGCGTGACGAAGGGCTGGATATCAGCTTTATTGAAGAGATGCCGCTGGGCGATGTGTCCGATCACTCACGCGCAGAAACCTTCTACTCAAGTGATGATGTACAGGCCCTGATTGAAAAGCGCTATACGCTAACCCCGACCACCGAAACCACGCCAGGCCCGTCGCGCTACTTTAGAATGGCCGACAGTGACAGCCGGGTTGGCTTTATATCGCCGCACAGCCACAACTTCTGCGACACCTGTAATCGCGTGCGGGTCACGGTAGAAGGCCGTTTATTGCTCTGTTTGGGTAACGAACATTCGGTCGACTTGCGCGCCGTGCTGCGCCGCTATCCCGGTGATATGCCGCGCCTTAAAGAGGCGATTGTGAATGCACTACCGCTCAAACCCGAGCGGCACCATTTCACGACCGACGGCGACATTCAGGTTGTTCGCTTTATGAATATGACAGGGGGTTAACTCGTGGCAGCGTTGGCAAAAGTGCCGGTTCATATCATCACCGGCTTTTTGGGAAGTGGTAAAACCACCCTCATTCACCGTCTGATTGAACAAAAGCCTGCGCATGAAACGTGGGCCATTTTAGTGAATGAGTTCGGTCAAATTGGTATCGACCAGGCGATGTTTGAGCAACGTGACGATATCGTTATTAAAGGCTTACCTGGCGGCTGTTTGTGCTGTCAGCTCGCCTTTGTTATGCAGGCAGCGCTTGTTAACCTGCTGGCGCGCAGTAAGCCAGACCGCGTGATTATCGAGCCCTCTGGTCTTGGCCACCCCGCCGGTTTGCTGGACCTGCTGCGCGGCGAGGCCTTTCACGCTGTCGTTGATGTGCGCGATATTATTGCCACGCTGGACCCACGCCGCCTGGATGATCCGCGTGCGCTCAATCATGAAACGTTTCAGGACCAGTTGGCGATCGCCGATGCGGTAGCCATCACCTTATGGGACCAGGCCACCGATCAACAGCAGCAGGCAGCGCTGCAGTTTGCCAATGCCTTATGGCCGCCGCGTAAATGGGTCGAGCCGGTTACCAATGGCGAACTGTCACTTGAGCGATTAACGCACAGTGGCCAAAGTCCTGCCCACGACTTGGCCGTTCCGGAAGCACACCGCACATTAACCGCGCCCCCTGGTTTGGAGGGCGGATTTTTTGACTTTCCGCCAGCCAAAGGCGCACCACAGCAGGAAACCGGTGTGGCGCTGGGCTATGTAAGCTTGGGATTGCGCTGGCACCCTGACGAGCACTTTGACCTGGACAGCCTGGCGCAATGTTTAGGTGAATTACCCCGTGATGCCCGTATTAAAGGCGTGTTTCATACGACCAGCGGCTGGCAGCAGCTTAACCGCGCTGATGGTGCGCTAAACGTAGAAAGTAGCGCCTGGCGGCAGGACTCTCGGCTGGAAATCATTATCCCTGAAGCGCTGGCGAGTACGGTGCCAGATATCACGGCACTTGCGTCAATGCTCACCCCCGCGCCATTTCATCAAAACGGCTGATATCAAAAAACATCAAGCTCCGCTTCCAACGCGTCGATGGTGACCGGGCGCCCAAACAGATAACCTTGATAGGCGTGGCAGCCATGGGCGAATAACCACGCCTGCTGCGCCTGGGTTTCGACTCCTTCGGCGATCACCTCCAGGTTCAGGCTTTTTGCCAGCGCAATGGTACTCTCGACAATCGCCGCATTCGCGCTACTGGTCAGCACCTGGCGCACAAAACTCTGGTCTATTTTCAGTTGGTCCAAGGGTAGCTGGGCCAGGTAGGCAAGGGATGAATAACCGGTCCCAAAATCATCCAGTGAGAGGCGAACGCCCAGCGCTTTTAGGAACAACATTTTATCGCGGGCCCTGTCGCGGTCATCCACAAACAGCGACTCTGTCACTTCAAGCTTTAAGCGGTCAAGCGGTGCTTGGGTACGTTCAAAGATAGCCGTGATACGCGGTATAAACTCAGCATCGTGAAACTGCAGAGGGCTGATATTTACCGACATCGTCAAGTGGCAGAACCGATCATGCTGTGCCCAGCTCGCCAACTGGTAGCAGGCCCTCTCCAGCACCCATGCACCTACTTCAATAATCAGGCCGGTACTCTCTAACAGCGGTATAAAGTCCCCGGGTGATACAAGACCCCGCTCGGGATGCTGCCAGCGCAAAAGCGCCTCGACCCCGGTCGTCTTTCCATTTACTTCCACCTGGGGCTGGTAATAAAGCTGCCACTGGTCAAGCACCTGTGCCTGCCGCAAGTCACGTTCCAGATGCGTTGAGGCTAACAGCGTTGCCTGCATATCGGGGTCAAAAAAGCACAGCGTGTCACGGCCTCTCGCCTTGGCTTGAAATAGCGCCATATCCGCCTGCTGAAGATACTCATTTTGCTCGTTGGTCGAATAGTCCAAAAGGGTGATACCGATGCTGGCCGTCACGCTGACCGAGTGCTCAATGAGTGAACTGGTGCGGCGTATGGCAACCATCAACTTATGGGCGATGAGCTCAGCCAACTGAGCCGCTTTAGCCGCATCGGTATCCAGCGACTGAATGAGTATCGCGAACTCATCACCGCCAAAACGTGCCAAGGTATCGCTTTCCCGCAGCTGTTGATGAAGCAGACGCGCAACACCCTGAAGCAAACGGTCACCGATAGAGTGCCCAAACACATCGTTAACCTGTTTGAAATGATCGATATCGATCAGCAGAAGCGCACCATAAGAGCGATGTCGGCGCGCCTCTTTAAGCGCTGCACCCAAGCGGTCCATAAAGAGGCGGCGATTCGCCAGCTCCGTCACCGAATCATAAAACGCCAGTTGGTGGATCTCCTGTTCAGCGGCTTTGCGCTCGCTAATATCGACAACGGTGGCCACGTAATGGGTTAGCTGCTGGTCAGCATTGCGAATTGAGCTAATAACGACCCACTCGGGAAAGATATCGCCGTTCTTGCGCTGGTTCCAAACTTCGCCTTCCCAACGGCCATGCTGTTTGACGCTGCGCCATAAATGGCGATAGAAACCAGGGTCGTGACGGTTCGAATTAAACATCTTTGCGTCACGGCCAATCACTTCGGCTTCGCTATAGCCGGTGATCTGAGTAAACATGGGATTGGCTTTTAGTATTTTTCCTTCGGCATCGGCGATGATAATCCCCAGGTGCGCCTGAAAAGCGGCGGCCGCGATATTAAGCTCCGCTTCACTCTGTTTGGCTTCGGTAATATCGCGCGCGACCAGCAACGTGCCGGAAAAGCGGCCATCAGGATGCACCAAGGGGCTTACTACGGCCTGAAAAAAGTGTTCTCCCCTAGGCACCCTCAACTGATACTCAAGCGTAACCGCTTGGCGATGTTGCCTTACCTGCTCAAAGACAGTATCAAAACGTTTGGATAAATCAGCGGGCATTACCTCGTTATAATGTTTCCCTAACAGACTATCGTTGCCTTTCAGCAACATTCCTTCATCCAGGGCATGCGTATAGGTGATTTGATTGTTTTGGTCGAAAACGATGATCAAGTCCTGGATAGAGTTAATAAGCGTTCTGAGCTGAGCTTCTCCTGTCTGGGCCTGGGTACGCGCCTGATCAAGCTCTTTAAGGCGATGTTGTAATAACTGAGCTAACCTTATCCGTTTAAGGTAATGACGAACTCCCCATGCACCCAACAACGTAATAGCGATAAAGATACCGATGGTAATCCCGGCGCGCTGACGCCACCCCGCTAACACCTCGTCCAAATTCATACCGACGACCACCCATATCGGGTAGTTTCCAACGCGCTGTATCCAAAAAATTCGCTCACGCTGATCCAAAGTGGACCACATCACGTCCGACCACGGGGTCTGGCCGCTGTTCAGGACGCGTTGTACGGTCGCACCTTCCACTTGCCCCCCGGTTTGCGTGTGCTCGTCACCAGGATTGCGGGCGATTAATGTAAGCGTGGCGTCTACCAGGGCGATGCTTTCACCCTGACGAATTTGCATTTGGTTAACCATGTCGGCAAATGCTTGTGATGCCACACGTGCTGATGCCATGCCCGCAAAGGCACCTGATGAATCTGTCAGACGTAACGCGTGTATCAGAGAGTAGGTTTGTTCCTCGCTGGACCAGTAAAGCGGAGTAACGATGTCCTCCATGGGATAGTCAGGGTCGCTCAAGACTTTATAAAAATCCTGGTGACTAAAATCCGCTCCCTGATAGTGGTTATCTCCACTACTGGCGATCATGATTCCCTGGCTATCCAACAGACCCACTCGTTGGACCGGGGGGGCATAGCGATGACGATCGCTTAACATTCGGGACATTTGCGTGGCGCTGACCACATCAGGCATGTTCTGAAGGTCAGCGACACTGACCAGCACGTGGTACGTTTGAGAGAAGATGCTTTCTACCCACTCACCAATCAGGCTGGCACGCGCATCGCTCTGCGCCTCAGCAGAGGCTATCTCCTGCTCACGCTGCTCCTTTAAAAACCAGCCGAACAGGCTGAACAGCAGCAGTAAAGCAGCAACGTATAACGCGTAGACATTGCGACGTTGGCGGCGAAAGGCATCATCGGCATACTTTTCGCTCTCTTTGTTCTGGTCCTTTCTCATCAACATATCTACAACAGGCATAGCGCATCGACCTTGGCCAGAGAACAAAAGAGAACGCATAAATTGATGTGATGATGTGCCACGTAAACGTCGTCAGCATTACCCTTTATCCTGCCAACCGTTAGATAGAATAACGGCAAACAATTTAATCATTCCATCCATTTAGAGTGCCTTAGTAGCGCGATTTATCATATTACAAACATAAAATGCTCTTCATTGGCGCATGGAGGCAGCAGACAAAAACATTACGCTTAATTCTCACTGCTATTCTCACGATTATCTGGCTTTATTATCGCTGTGCGCCAAGGGAAAACGGCATTTCCAGGCTTTGTACGAAAACTGCTTCAATCAACCAGCGGCAGGTTAATGTTGGCAGCGGTGGTGTAATGAATATGCGTAGCAACAGCCAATCTGCAATAATGTGCCATCGGTTACTTAACCTTTCGCTGTTTAGATCAAGGAGAGAATGACATGCGTCTGCTACTCGCCCTGCTACTGCCGTGGCTTCAGTTCTTTACCATCGGTCGCCCTTTTGCCGGGCTTATCTGCCTGGTACTCCAGCTTACTATCATTGGCTGGGTGCCCGCGGCGATCTGGTCTGTCTATGCGCTGAGCCAATATCAAACCGATAAAAAGATTCGTAACGCTTCCGGCAGATAGTCCTCCTGCCCAGCACCTTAACTATCCCGCCCAGTAAGGCGGGATAGTGCTTTATAACGCCCATATACGTGCTCCCCTTCTGACAACGCCAATCCTCGATAGTCCCACCAAAACGAAAAAGTGAAACGCCCTGTTCCATAACACGGTAACGACAGCGCCTCATTTTTTTGCCAATATGAGAAATAGTCTCATATAAAACTTTTTCTCATAAAAGGAATACCCATGAAGCCCAAGGTTCTCGTCACAACACTGCTTGTCACAGCGGTTAGCTCTGTTGCTCATGCCCAGGAACGTATTGCCACCTTTGATTTAGGCAGCCTGGATACGCTGGATGCACTGGGTGTTAGTGACCAAATCGTGGGGATTCCCAAACAGATTCTGCCCGACTACCTGTCAACCTATAACGACGACGCGTATACCGACCTTGGCGGCTTACGCTCTCCTGACCTTGAAGCCGTTGCCGCAAGCGAGCCCAGCCTTATCCTTTACACTGGCCGTCAAGGCGAGTGGGAAGCGGAGTTCGAAGAGATCGCCCCGGTGCTCAATACCAGCCTACAGGGCGATGATTACTTGGTAGCCTTTGACGACAACGTGCGCCAGCTTGCCAGCCATGCCGGTGTTGAAGAGCGCGCTGAAGAAGCACTAAAAGAGCTGCACACCGATATTGAAAACCACCGCCAAGCGCTGGATGAAGCGTTGCGCGTACTGGTGGTTACCTCCAATGACGGCAACCTAGGGTTGAACACCCATCCGGTCGTCCATGACGTACTGGGTATCAACACATTAGAAATGCCAGATAGTGTTACCAGCATAACGCGCGGTAGCCGCACCTTTACGCCGCTGACGATGGATGCCATTGGTGAAATCCAACCCGACGTATTGCTGGTGGTTGACCGCAGCGCCGCCATTGGTAACGACGCCGCTGATACCGATGCGTTAACGCAAGCGCTAGCAGACGCGGGCACACCGGATACACGCCTGGTCGTACTGCCCCCGGCCCTTTGGTACTTATCAGGCGGCGGCCTGCAGAGCCTGAAACTGCAAGTTGATGAGGTCGTTGAAGCGCTATAAGCGTCTACCACGATGCATGACCAAGCCCCCGTGTCGCTAGACCGGGGGCTTTTCATTAGGTATCAATGCTTAACGTATACAATGGAGCGCACCAGTCACCCGGGCGGCGTATGTCCGTTGGTTTGGCGACCAACGTGCCCATTTATTGTGATGAGTCGCTTTTGGCGTATAACGAAGCACTGCCGCCGCAAGCTCCTCCAATAGTGCCTGTCCCAAACGGCTTACCGAACTGGTAAATGCCGATTGGGTCGATTAAGCAGCACGCTCGATAAGGTTTTACTTGGCCTCTAGCTGCGCATTCACAATCGGCGTAAGATAGGTAGGCTGCTATGCAGCAATGTTCTCAGGGCGGGGTGAAAGTCCCCACCGGCGGTGATGGTACCTTTCCTAACGAAAGCGGCCTAAGCCCGCGAGCGCTCTCACTGGTCTGCCCGTGAGAGGTCAGCAGATTCGGTGAGAAACCGAAGCCGACGGTGATAGTCCGGATGAAAGAGAACGGCATCCATTCAACGGCGTTATTCCACGGTGAAAGCCCCCTGGAGGCGTACGTTATGCCTATGGCGGATGCCGAATGCCCTGATTCTGGTACCACTTATCCAAGAGAATGACCATGAATCAGACCTTTCCTTTAACACTCTCCTCACATACCACGTCCCAGCGCATTGCGTTTATCCAGGGCCATTGGCACAACGATATCGTCGGCCAGGCCTACCAGGCATTTATTGAGGAAGTGGAGCGCAACGGTTTATCTGCTGACCAGGTGGATACGTTTACCGTTTCAGGCGCCTATGAAATTCCGCTGCAAGCCAAGGTACTGGCTGAAAGCGGCCGCTATGGCTCGATTGTCGGTGCTGGCTTTGTGGTAGATGGCGGCATCTATCGCCACGACTTCGTCGCTCACGCGGTCATCGACGGCATGATGCGCGTCCAGCTCGACACCCAAGTGCCAGTCATTTCGGTGGTGCTCACGCCGCACCATTTCCATGAGCACAGCACTCATCACGACTTTTATTTCCAGCACTTCCTGACCAAAGGTAAGGAAGCCGCCAGTGCGTGCCTGAACACCATGGAAAATCTGCACCGCGCACGCAAACTTAGCGACGCGTAAGCACTATCCTGGCCCGGCGAATGCCGGGCCAAGAGCCCCATCAGCGAACGTAATTCTCTGCTTGATTCTCCTGCTCTACTCACGCCTCATTCACATCCAGCAGATAGCTATAAAACGCCGTGTTGCGCTGCCAGCCAAGCGTTTCATACAGGTGCTGCGCGCGCTTGTTCTCCACCTGCGTCATCAGTACCAGCCTTGCGACGCCGTGGTCCTGGGCCAAATCGGCGGCGGCGCTCATTAGCGCCCGGCCTACGCCTTGGCGGCGATACTCAGGCAGCACGTAAAGATCGTTCAACGTCCATCGTGCATTCATGCCTACCGTCGATAAGCCGGGAAAAAGCTGCACAAAACCGCTGATTGTTCCCTGCGCCTCTTCACTCACCAGAATGAACGAGTCGCCCAACCCAAAGCGCTGATTTAAAAAGTAGCGGGCGCCCTTTAGGTCGCTTTGTTGCTGATAAAACTGGCGATAGTCATCCAGCAGCACGCTAAGCGCGTCCAAGTCATCAAGTACGGCAGCCCGAACATTATTCACAGTGGCGCTCCTTAAAAAGAGGTGGGAATAGGCAAGTCTCTCGTTATAGTGGCTCTTGGTGAAGGACCAGTTTATTAAATAGCGAGGGAACCAGTGAAGCAGCGAACGCCGTCGAGTGAATGGCTTATTGATGCCTTGGCGCTACAGATTGGCACCCAAGAGACCACCACGCTGGTACATCAGCTTTACAGCGCGTTGCGCCGTTGGATTCAACACGGCGAACTGGCCGCCGGGAGTCATTTGCCCTCTTCACGGCACCTAGCGCGCGGCTTGGGTATCAGCCGTAATACCGTATTAGCGGCAATGGACCGCCTGCTAGCCGAGGGGCTAGTGGTTTCTCGGCGGGGCGCGGGCATGTATGTGGCCAACTTGCCTACGCTTCCGACTCATCCCAAGCCACTTTTGGAAGCGGCGTTTAGCTACTCAACACGTGGGCAGGCGCTGATTGACCGCTGCGGCACGCTAAGCCAGCACTATCAAGCGTTTGCGCCGGGCGTGCCGGGGCTGGATCTGTTCCCCCACGCTCAGTGGCAACGCCTTTTAAGGCGCCACTATCGCCAGGCCGATACGGCATGGCTTTCCTATCAAACGCATGGCGGCTTGCCCGCGCTGAAAGAGGCATTGGGTGATTACCTGATGCTTTCCCGCGCAGTGCGCTGTCACCCTGAGCAGATTGTGATCACGCAAGGCGCGCAGCAGGCGTTCGAGCTGGTGGCCCAGCTGCTGACCGATAGCGGCGACACAGTGTGGATGGAAGAACCCGGCTACGGCGGCGCGCAAACCTGCTTTTTGGCAGCGGGACTGAACATTATCCCTGTCCCGGTGGATGAAGAGGGACTAAATCCGTTGCTTTGTCCAGCTAATACGCCTTCGCCGCGGTTGATCTACGTGACGCCCTCCCACCAATACCCGAGCGGCGTTACCATGCCGGTTCCACGACGCTTGGCATTACTCGAACACGCCGCCAGGCACGGCGCCTGGGTTGTTGAGGATGACTACGACAGCGAGTTTCGCTACGACACGCCGCCCACGCCGTCGCTTCAAGGTTTATCGGAACAGGCGTCGGTCATCTATATCGGCACGTTCAGCAAGGTGCTCTATCCAGGGCTTAGGCTGGGTTATATCGTGCTGCCCGAGGCGTTGGCCGATACGTTTCGGTTGGCTCACGCTCGCCTGCACCGCGAAGGCAACTATCCCATTCAGTCGGCGCTTGCTGAGTTCATTGCCAAAGGTGACTTTTCACGCCATATCGCCCGAATGCGCATGGGCTATCGCCAGCGCCAAGCCTGCCTGCGCCGTGCACTGGCCCCTGCTATTGACGCCGGTTTAAAGCTCTCCTCAGGCCATGCGGGGATGCATCTGGTCGCCGAGTTGGATACTTTAAATCAGGAAACGCGCCTGGTTGAGCTGGCCCAACAGGCACACATTACGCTCCCCCCACTCTCCCGGTACTATCTGGGGAAACCTCAGCGTGCGGGGCTTGTGCTGGGCTATGCGGGTGCGACGGAGGATGAGCTACTACGTGCGGGCCGCTGGCTCAGCCACGCATGGCTAAATCTAACATCGTTATAAATTCTGACATTTTTATAACTAAAACAGGGGAATCACTATGGCGAACGAATTTATCGCCCCCGATGGGCACGCCCGCTGCTACTGGTGCGGCGGTGCACCGGAGTTTCTGCCCTACCACGATAACGAGTGGGGCTTTCCGGTTGATAACGATCAGCGCCTGTTTGAAAAGCTCTGCCTGGAGAGCTTTCAGTCCGGCTTGAGCTGGCGGACGATTCTCAACAAGCGCGAGAACTTTCGCGCGGCCTTTCATCACTTCGATTTTCATCAGGTCGCGCGTTTTGATGAGTGTGATGTGGAGCGATTACTGCAAGACGCGGGCATTATTCGCCATCGCGGCAAAATTGAGGCGGCGATCAATAACGCGCAACGGGCACAGGAATTAGTCATACAGGAAGGTTCGCTGGCGGCATTCTTCTGGCGCTTCGAGCCAGCACATGATGCGTTAAAAGCGCCGCAAACCCAGACCGTCTCGCCTGAATCCATCGCGCTCTCCAAAGCGCTGAAGAAACGCGGCTGGAAATTTATAGGCCCCACTACGGCCTTTGCGTTGATGCAGGCGATGGGGCTGCTCAATGACCATTCGCTGACCTGCGTAACACGTGAACGCGTAGAGCAGGCACGCTTGCAGTTTCAGCGGCCCGTCTAGGGCTTCTACATACGTTAGGACGCCAACAGTCGCCTGGCGGACGGCGTCAGAAACGGCCATGCTTAGAGCAGCTCAACGGCCTGCGTATTCTCGGTATGCCTTCTTGTAGTAGTGTATCGACTGACACGCTTATCTATACACCAAACAGCAGCAGAACATAACGTTCTCAACGGGGTTTAATGTGGCTCAACCGCTCTCTTCGCAAGCAGACTCTCACGCATCGCGATGCAAAGCATGGAGCGTACATGCTCTCACCGCTAGCGGCGTACTACTGGGCGTCATGGCGCTATTCGCTTTGATCGACGACAATCCGGTGGCTTGCCTGCTCTGGCTGGGGGCGGCGATGATGGTAGATGGCTTCGACGGCACGTTGGCGCGCAAGTATGAAGTGAAAACCATCCTGCCGCACTTCGATGGCTCAACACTGGATATGGTCATTGATTACCTTACCTGGGCGTTTATTCCCGCCCTGTTTATCTACTACTTTATCGATTTGCCGACCGGTTTTTCACTGCTGGCGGTGTTTATTATCCTGCTTTCGTCGATGTTCTGTTTCTGCAACACCAATATGAAAAGCCAGGATAACTATTTTGTTGGCTTTCCGGCCGCCTGGAATATCGCTGCGGCCTATTTCTACATTCTCGACTTCCCGCCTTGGCTTACCTTTGCCGCCATCATCGTCCTGGCCATTCTCACCGTGACCCGCATGAAGTTCCTGCACCCCTTCCGGGTGCGCAAATTTATGCCGCTTAATATCGCCGTTACGTTGTTGTGGTGCCTCTGTGCAACGCTTCTTATTCTCCCAAGCACTGAGCATGCCGTTTGGGCACTATGGGGATGGGGCGTCGCCTCGGTCTACTTTTTTGGCATGTGCTTATGGCGGACAGCCCAGGAGTGGTTCGTCTGAACCCGACATTGGTTAACAAGGAGGTAGCACGATGTCGCTAACCCCGACTCAGGAGAAGAAATTCAGAGCCCTGGCGGCAGACATCGAAGGAATTGATGTCGAGGTCTACGAGCGTTTTGGGCGCGACCCATTGGCGCCGATCATCGGCCTTGGCAAGCCGAACCTGCGCATCGGCTTTTTTGGCCGCGACCCAGGTCGCGACGAGGTGCGTCACGGCGAGCCGTTTATCGGTGCCGGTGGTCAGTTGGTCAGAAAAGCGCTTTATGAGCAGCTCTACGGCGAGACGATGCCGGATTTTGAGGCATCAAAAGCCGTGGGCGAGCACTTTTTCTGGATCAATACCGTGCCCTACAAGCCCCTAGGCAACAAGGCGTGGTCGATGAAGGTTAAGCGTCACTTTCACGGTTTAATGAACGAAGTGCTGATATCGCGCTGGGAAGGACGAACGCTGATTACGCTGGGCCGAGAAGCGTTCCTGTGGTTCGGTATCGGCCGCTCAAAAGAGGAGCGTGCGCGCCTGGAAGCCTTCTGGAAGCAAGAGGACCGCTTTGAGAGTAGCATCGAGGTGACACTAGAAGATGACAAGGGCGCAGCGCAAACCTTTACGCTCTACCCGCTGCCGCACCCCTCGCCGCTCAATCAGACCTGGTATGCGCGTTTTCCGGGCCTCTTGAAACAGCGCCTGGAACAGCTGGACGTGCGCCAAGACAACCTCACCCTGTGACAGCGGCCTATTTAAAACAACATCTAAAGGGCACCGCTATGAAACCCAAGATCAGCCTGATTACCCTCGGTGTGCATGACCTAAAGCGCGCCATCCAGTTCTATCGGGACGGCCTGGGACTGCCAGAACACGAGACAGACAGCGACGAGGTGGCCTTTTTCAAGATGGAAGGCGCCTGGCTATCGCTCTTTCCCAGAACGTCATTGGCTAAGGATATCGGCATTGCCGACGACTCAAAAGGTGGTTTCAGCGGTATCACGCTGGCCCACAACGTCGCCAGCCAAGAGGCCGTTGACCAAGTGCTTCAACAAGCGGTTGCCGCAGGCGCCGAGCTAATCAAACCAGCAGAAGAAGTGTTCTGGGGCGGTTACTCCGGTTATTTTCGCGACCCGGAAGGCCACTACTGGGAAGTCGCCTACAACCCCTTTATGGATCTGACGTGAGTTACTAGCCCAGAGGTTCATCCCCCGCGCCTGCGGGGAGTGGATAAAAGATAAACTCAACATTATTGTCCCTCTTATCTTGAGTTTTCGCACGGGCAAACTCGTATGCCATTTCAAAACAATCGCGAGCGAATCGACGGGCGAGTTGGTTGAACAATTTTGCCGTGTTGGACCAGCAGTCGCTCCGAGGGCGGTGATGCTACAGCGGCTGCAGCATTGAGTGCGTCCACAATCACGAAACTCGCCTCGTCACCGATCGCGAATCCCGGTAGCGCACGACCAATCGCCCTTGCGGAGTCCACCGAGATCATGTCAAGAGCGACACCCAGTTGTTCGTCGGTATAAAGACCGGAGCGGTAGCCGATCAGCATCGCGCGTTCAAGCAAATCACCATTGCCGTAAGGCCACCACGCATCGCGAATATTGTCATTGCCCGCGAATACATGAACGCCTTCCGCGCGTAGTACGTCGATCGGTGGGAACGGATGATCTCCCGGCGCATTGGTTAGTATAGAAACGCCCGCTTCGGCGAGGATCGCCGACACACGACGTGCCTCATCACGGCTCACATCGCCAAGTGCGTAAGCATGGCTAATGGTAACGAGGCCCGACATACCGGCTGCTGCCGCTCGTGCGGCAATACGCTCAATCTGCTTGATACCGCCTGCGCCGTGCTCATGCAAGTGGATGTCGATTTTCGCACTGTGGCGCTCGGCCGTACCAAACACCACATCAAGATGCGCATCTGCATCACCGTCAAACTCGGTAGGATCAAGCCCGCCTACCACTGTCGCGCCTTCACGCATGGCGGCATCGAGCAGATCCGCTGTACCGGGACTAGACACAATGCCAGCCTGCGGAAAAGCAACGAGTTCTACATCGACCCGGCCCTTCCACATCTCGCAGGCGGCTACGACTGCATTCAGATTATCGAGTCCGAGCACTGGGTCGATATCAACGTGACTGCGCATTGCTACCGTGCCAAAAGAGTGAGCCTGCGCGAGCAGTGCCTCAGCGCGTTCAACAACCGGCAATGCGCTGGATAGAAGGCACTTTTCAACGTCAAGCCGCTCACGAAGGGAGCCAACCGGACGATGAGGAAACCAACCGTCGCCAACAAAGCTCTTATCGAGATGAATATGGCCCTCCACAAAAACGGGAAGGACAGTCAGTCCATCAAGATCGATTTTTTTGGCGTCGGTTGAGACAGTATCGATAGGAACGAAGCACCCATCGCGCGTGGCGAGATCACTTTTGTTGCCATCAGGGGTCAAAGCGTTGGCGTAAATGCATTCATTCATATCAGTGTGTTTCCAATTCTGGTTTTGGAGTCATACGACTAAGCTCTGCTCAGGAGGAACTGCTCGTGCCTCCGATAGAATCAGGACAGTGCTATTTTCCTCGAAGAGGTAAATCAACGATCCAATCGATAAAATGCCAAGCGGCTGCGACAGCTCGGCTGATCACTTTGCCATCCGTGACCAGCACGGCACCGAATGGACGCCCTCCATTGGCAACATTCTTGTGGGCAAGATTGATCGCCTCGTCCAGATACGCCTTGTCATTCATTTCGCACCCGCCTGTTCTAGCAAACTAGCGATGTCAGCATATCCGCGTTGTCGCGCATGTTGCAGCGGCGTGATCCCTTCCCTATCAGCCAGGTTCACGTCCGCGTTGGCGTCGACCAGCAGCCCCACAATCTCTCCGTATCGCGGTCCGCCATCGCCGAGGATGATAGCCTCCAGCAACGCCGTCCAGCCGAGGTTGTTGACATGATCAATATCCGTGCCGGCCTCTATTAGGGTTCGAACAGTCTCCACATGCCCCCGTTCCGCCGCAGGAATCAGCGCCGTACCTCCATAGCGGTTGACACTCGCCAAATCAGCGCCATGGGATAGCGTCATCTGCAGTATTTCCAGATGTCCGCGCGCGCCCGCATAGAGGTAGGGACTATCTTCGATGTCGTCTTTAGCGTTCACATCAGCCCCGGCGCTAATAAGTAGACGAGCGGTCTCAACTCGGTTCGCATGGGTTGCAGCGAGTAATGCTGTCCGCCCACGACTATCCCGCGCGTCGAGCGGTATATCGCTGTCGATCATTTCTCGAACACCAGCGATATCATCGTTTTCAGCAGCGGAGATCAGCAAAGGATTAGCCTGAGCGACAGGGACTCCGCCAAAAGCAACGGAATCGATCATGGTTATACATCCTACGAGGAGTGTGAAGGCGAAAGTGGCCTGTAAACGGCTGCGCATAAAAGTCCCTTCTTGCTGATAAAAATCATAGACAAAAATATAGTGGACAAAAAAGTCATTTGGAAATTAAATATCTGAATGAAAACCAGTGATAAATCGAATAAGCCGTTCAACTCCGACCTGTTGCGCAGTTTCGTGGCGGTAGTCGACACGCGCAGCTTTACAGCCGCAGCACGGCAATTGAACTCAACTCAATCAACGGTCAGCCAGAAGATAATGAGGCTGGAAGAGGTGGCAGGCGGGCTTTTGATTGATCGCGGACGCAATAGCATCACACCCACCGAGGCGGGCGAGCGACTGCTGGGTTATGCACGTCGTATCCTGGCACTGAATGCGGAAGCTGCCGCCGTCGTGTCTGGAGTAGCGCGTCATATCACCCTTCGGCTCGGTCTGCCCGAGGATTTCGCTTCGGGCCGGGTGACACAAGTACTTGCGGCGCTTGTCCGGCAGCATCCGAACTTGAAGCTGGAAGTTACCAGTGGTCTGAGCCGCAATCTATACGGTGCCTATAATCGAGGGGAGCTGGATCTAGTTCTGGTCAAACAGCATCGCGGCGAGGCCCGCGGAGTAATGCATTGGCCCGAGCCGCTGTCCTGGTATCAAAGCAAAAATCATGCGCTGGCCGATTGCGACCCGCTGCCGCTTGTTGCCTTTCCTTCGGATGGATTGTATCGCGCCCAAATGATTACTGCCCTCGATAACGTCAGGCGCGGATGGCATCTTGTTTACACGAGTTCCAGCCTCGCCGGCCTGCTGAGCGCGGTCAATGCCGGTCTCGGGATTAGTCTTCTTCCAAGGCGCGTGGTCAACTCGGGCATGCAAGAAGTTCCGACCTTGCCTGCTGTTGACGCCATGGAAATCGCAATCCACCAAGCGGACCAGGACAGTCCTTTCGTATCCGAGATCATTCAGATACTTGCGGATGAGGTTGAGCGATAGGCCTCTTAGGGATGGTGGTGCCATCGGACGTCGAAAATATAGAAGACTCATTCATCTGAACTGACCCCAAAACTTGGACAGTAAAACACTAAGCGGATAAGGCCTGAGTTCGGTACTGCACCGGGCTCAGGCCTCTTAGTTTGGACTTGATGCGCTCGTGGTTATAGTAATGGATGTAGTGTCGGATGCCCGCCTGTAATTGCTCAATCGTGTCAAAGCGGTTCAGGTAAAAATATTCTGACTTCAGCGTTCCAAAGAAGCTCTCCATCGCGGCATTATCTAGACAATTCCCCTTGCGTGACATGCTCTGGGTCACGCCCTGCTCGCCCAGCTGTCGCGGGGCCTCGCGGCTGTACCCGCTCGCGCAGGTAGCCACGGATGCGCTTGGCCTCAACATGACCCAACTTCTTCAGCTGCTTGTGGGCGGCCCCCGTCAGCTCAATTTTCCAGCCCAAGATCACGCTCCACGTCATCCAGGGAGTGCGTGGTTTCCTCGCCACGACGCAGACGCTCCAGGGTCTGCTCGGCGAGGTAAACGTCCTCGAGGTCATCGAGGTGCTTGAGAATAGCTTCACGGGCGTAATAGGTCTTGGTGCGGCCGGAGGCCTTGGCCAAGGCCTCCAGGCGCGCTTCGATGTCGCTGGGCAGTCGTATTGCCAACATGATGGTCTCTCCTGGAGATTTGATATACACGTATAGTATGCGCCGCGATCAGCGTTTCAATCAGCATCAAGACCCATCATTTTCAGTGATTTCTGTCTTATCTTGAGTTTGGTTCATCCCCACGCCAGTGAGGAACGTATCTCCATGAGCCATTAGGACGTTCAGGACTTGAGTTCATCCCCGCGCCTGCGGGGAACGGTTGACGGATGACGTTGTTGAGCTGTTCCTGAGCGGTTCATCCCCGCGCCTGCGGGGAACGGAGTATTGCCATCTAGCTCAGGCGGCAGCGTGCCGGTTCATCCCCGCGCCTGCGGGGAACGGGATGCGTTGGCATAGGGTGTCGTAGCTTTCAGCGGTTCATCCCCGCGCCTGCGGGGAACGGAAGCGGAAAGCCTGGAGCAGCTGCAAGAGTTGAGGTTCATCCCCGCGCCTGCGGGGAACGGGAGACTGGGGCACTTGCCCCCTACCTCTGGTGCGGTTCATCCCCGCGCCTGCGGGGAACGGTCCAGGCTGACTTTACGGAAAGCGTGAATCACCGGTTCATCCCCGCGCCTGCGGGGAACGGATCGTCGTGGGTGGCGTTCAGGCTGCCAATCACGGTTCATCCCCGCGCCTGCGGGGAACGGGCAAGGGTGCGGACGGGTGGCCGCCTCCCAATCGGTTCATCCCCGCGCCTGCGGGGAACGGCAGGAACAGGTTTCCAACAGCTAGCCCACCATCGGTTCATCCCCGCGCCTGCGGGGAACGGTTGTTTAGCTTGTCGCGTTGTTCTTGCAATCGCGGTTCATCCCCGCGCCTGCGGGGAACGGTGGGTTTCCATCGTCATCAACAAGTATTTCAACGGTTCATCCCCGCGCCTGCGGGGAACGGTGGTAAATGCCAGTAGGGATAATGCCGGTAAACGGTTCATCCCCGCGCCTGCGGGGAACGGCCTATATTGCTGTGCCCAGATTGTGCCAGAGACGGTTCATCCCCGCGCCTGCGGGGAACGGCGTTGCTCCCGAGAAAAACAGGTCGCCTAACCCGGTTCATCCCCGCGCCTGCGGGGAACGGGCGCTGAATCTCGCGGCCGTCGGTGGTAGCGCCGGTTCATCCCCGCGCCTGCGGGGAACGGGCTCATACCACTGTTGAATAGTCAGGTGTTCAGGGTTCATCCCCGCGCCTGCGGGGAACGGCAGCGTCCGAAATGCGGAAAGAAATCACAGAACGGTTCATCCCCGCGCCTGCGGGGAACGGTTGATTAGGCGCTGCCAAGACTGATTCATGTGCGGTTCATCCCCGCGCCTGCGGGGAACGGGTTAAGTGCCAGACGTTAATCGGCTCCATGGGCGGTTCATCCCCGCGCCTGCGGGGAACGGTCCTGCAGATAGCTGCTCAGACCGCCGTGCTCCGGTTCATCCCCGCGCCTGCGGGGAACGGCAGCGTCGTGTCTGATTTTACTCATTGAATGGCGGTTCATCCCCGCGCCTGCGGGGAACGGGCGTGTACAACGTCGGCTTGCGCTGGAAAAGGCGGTTCATCCCCGCGCCTGCGGGGAACGGCATTTGGCCTCCCATGGTAGCGTCAGCCAATTCGGTTCATCCCCGCGCCTGCGGGGAACGGCTGCACAGCGAGATGTGCCAAACCTTGGCAGGCGGTTCATCCCCGCGCCTGCGGGGAACGGCAGCATTTCGCGCCAGAACACGTCTTCGGTGACGGTTCATCCCCGCGCCTGCGGGGAACGGTGATCGAGATCATGAGAGAGCAGGCCCGTACACGGTTCATCCCCGCGCCTGCGGGGAACGGTTCGACCCCTGGCGGCCGCACCAGTCGCGTGGCGGTTCATCCCCGCGCCTGCGGGGAACGGTCTAAATGTCTCTTCTACTATTGGCTCAGTCACGGTTCATCCCCGCGCCTGCGGGGAACGGAAGAGGAAGGCGACTATATCAAAGGCTTTTGCCGGTTCATCCCCGCGCCTGCGGGGAACGGTCTCCACTGTGCCGCCTGGCATGAGCGTAATGCGGTTCATCCCCGCGCCTGCGGGGAACGGCATGGATCAATGCCTTGTGTTGGGTCGTCTTGCGGTTCATCCCCGCGCCTGCGGGGAACGGCATTTTCAACATAAACATAGTTTGCCTTACAGCGGTTCATCCCCGCGCCTGCGGGGAACGGGGAGCCACCATGGCGCTTAAAACGCACGCAGCCGGTTCATCCCCGCGCCTGCGGGGAACGGGCCGACAGCTTCCATTAACTCAAGGTTAGCGGCGGTTCATCCCCGCGCCTGCGGGGAACGGTCATCGGTCAGGGCGCGATGCTCATCCCATGGCGGTTCATCCCCGCGCCTGCGGGGAACGGTCAGCAATCTCTTGAGCACTAATGCGATAAAGCGGTTCATCCCCGCGCCTGCGGGGAACGGTCGTCCGCCATCGCTCTGTGAGCGTCCCAAGGCGGTTCATCCCCGCGCCTGCGGGGAACGGCAGTTGAACGCCAAGCGTGAGCCATCGTCTTGCGGTTCATCCCCGCGCCTGCGGGGAACGGCTGACGCCGCTGAGGAAGTCGATTTGTGGGATCGGTTCATCCCCGCGCCTGCGGGGAACGGACAAGCAGCCTTCCAGAGATGCACCAGAAGGGCGGTTCATCCCCGCGCCTGCGGGGAACGGTTTTCATTGCGCTGGCGCTCGACTTCTTGCAGCGGTTCATCCCCGCGCCTGCGGGGAACGGGTCGAGACAGACATAATCGGCAAGGCTTTCGCCGGTTCATCCCCGCGCCTGCGGGGAACGGTTATGGCGCAGGCTGCAATAATGGTGCTGTTGGCGGTTCATCCCCGCGCCTGCGGGGAACGGTAAGTAATGATCGGCGATGATGACTGGGATAGCGGTTCATCCCCGCGCCTGCGGGGAACGGCAGCTCAACGCTTCGGAAGACCTGATTGGCACCGGTTCATCCCCGCGCCTGCGGGGAACGGGGTTATGATTTTAATATATTTTTATTTTTATACGGTTCATCCCCGCGCCTGCGGGGAACGGTGAAAGCCAGCGGCAAAAACGAATCAGGAGTCCGGTTCATCCCCGCGCCTGCGGGGAACGGCCAATTATTCCCATCACCAAACAGGTTGAAGTCGGTTCATCCCCGCGCCTGCGGGGAACGGCCCTAGAGATCCAGCGGCCTGAGTTACCAAGCCGGTTCATCCCCGCGCCTGCGGGGAACGGGTTGTTGAGTATTTCAGCTTCCAACTGAACGGCGGTTCATCCCCGCGCCTGCGGGGAACGGGCCCCCATTATCGCCGCACCGTTAGCTAGCATCGGTTCATCCCCGCGCCTGCGGGGAACGGGCACTAATCAGCGTCGCTAAAAAGCTGCGCGCCGGTTCATCCCCGCGCCTGCGGGGAACGGCTTGCCGATGAAGCACAGCAAGCGGCGGATCTCGGTTCATCCCCGCGCCTGCGGGGAACGGCAACACAAAGCAGCCAAACGACCAGCTAAACGCGGTTCATCCCCGCGCCTGCGGGGAACGGGCGGGCGTTTTCCCAGAGCGCATCAATCACGACGGTTCATCCCCGCGCCTGCGGGGAACGGGTGCTTCACCGCGTAGGCTCCAATTTCGAGGGCGGTTCATCCCCGCGCCTGCGGGGAACGGTTTTCCAAGTCGCTGCTTAGCGCGTCGAAGCGCGGTTCATCCCCGCGCCTGCGGGGAACGGTGGCATTGCAACGTCCTCGATGCCGAGCGTCACGGTTCATCCCCGCGCCTGCGGGGAACGGGCTGCTCGTTTGATAGCCTGCCCTTTCTTGAACGGTTCATCCCCGCGCCTGCGGGGAACGGGTGCTGCAAGCTGTCGATCTCAATGAGCATCACGGTTCATCCCCGCGCCTGCGGGGAACGGTCTTTGATTCCGATATTTTTACAATGGTGTCCCGGTTCATCCCCGCGCCTGCGGGGAACGGACCGGGCGTCGGGTGTCACACCTGCTGTTCACCGGTTCATCCCCGCGCCTGCGGGGAACGGTCTTCGTCATGAGGCCGCACGCTCACATAGTCCGGTTCATCCCCGCGCCTGCGGGGAACGGAAATACCCTCCATCATTAGCCAGGGTGAAAATCGGTTCATCCCCGCGCCTGCGGGGAACGGCTTTGTAGTCATGCGTCTGCGAGACGAAACCGCGGTTCATCCCCGCGCCTGCGGGGAACGGTCTAATTGTAGTCAATTGTTTTCAAAAAGAAAAATCGCCAGCAGAAAATACACCGGTGATTTTGATCATTTTTTGAACAGCTCTATATTATTAAAGAGCATTAAAAACAGTCACTTATCCTTAGGCGGCAAAAAACGCACCAAGCGTAGTCCGTCATGGTCGATGGGGACGCGGCGGTTATCGCCGAAGGTCTGAAACTCGAAACCGGATTCGTGATTGCTGGCCCAGGCCATGGCGACGTTGCCGCCCTCCTCGGCCAATACCTCGATCTGCTCCCAGATCATTTCGCGGATACGCTTACTGACATCCCCTACATAGACACCGGCGCGAATCTCCAGCAGCCAGACGGCGAGCCGCCCACGCAAGCGGGGTGGCACGGCTTCGGTGACGACGACGAGCATGGCCATGTTAATGACTCCTGTGGCCGCTATCGCCTATCGATGCCGGCTCGGGGATGGCCGGCGGCACGGCATCGGCCGGGGGTGGTGGCGGTTCGATCTCGCCTGCCGCCAGCACCTCTTCGATCATGGGAATGATGCGCTGGAGCAGCCGGGTCTGCTTGAAGGCATCGCGGCAGGCAATGCGCACCTCGCGTTCCGGCATCGGCGGGCTCTTGGCGGCGACACGGAAGGCGGCCGGGACCACGGTCTCGAATTTGACGATATCGGCGATGTCGTAGACGAAGCTCAATGGCTTGCCGGTATGCAGAAAGCCAATAGCCGGGGCATAGCCCGCGGCCAGAATCGCTGCTTCGGTAATGCCGTAGAGGCAGGCGGTGGCGGCCGAGAGGCACTGGTTGGCCACGTCCGAGGCGTCCCACTGCTTCGGATCGTAGCGCCGCCCCTGCCATTTCAGGCCATACTGCTTGGCAAGCATCTGGTAGGTCTTGCGTACTCGCGCGCCTTCAATGCCACGTAGCTGTTCGACACTACGCCGGGAAGGCGGCTCCTCGCCAAAGCGCAGCTCGAACATCTTGCGTACCACCTTGAGCCGCAGGCTTTCATCCAGCGCCAGCTGGGCCTGATAAAGCAGCTTGTCAGAGCGGGCGCCACCTGGCTGCCCGGCGCTGTAAAGGCGCACGCCTGCATCGCCCGCCCAGATCAACAGTGTACCCACTACCGACGCCAGCTTGATCGCCGCGTGAGAAACCCGAGTTCCAGGTTCCAACAGCAGGCAGGCCACCGAGCCCACGGGAATATGCATGCGCTCGCCGTTGACCTCGTCGATGACGACGAACGCGCCGTCGCGCACGTCGATCTGGCCCATGCCGACGAAGATCATCGACATGCGATCCTTGAGAGGAATGGGTTTGAGGGGAATGAAGCTCATGAGTCACTCCGGTACGCGACGTAGCAGCAGCATTCCGCAGCCAAATGCCCTAGCGCGGCCGATGCCTTGCTGCAGAGCGTGACCGAGACGCTCGGGATCGACCACCTCCAACAGGCCTTCGTAATCCACGCTAGAGTAGCGGATAGGTTGCCCGCCCTCTTTCTTGCTCAGCGCGTGCTGGCGATAAGCACCTACTTCTGGCTTGACCGGCAGCGTGAAACCGAAGCTTTCAGCACGGCTTTTGAGCCACTGGCGCGCCGCAGCGTCCATCGCCTCGACGCAGGCCTGGCTCGTGCGCTCCCCTTTGGGGAAGGGGTAGCGCGCATCCATCAACACATCGGCGCGGCGAGAGCGACGGCCCTCGCCCACCGGTTTTGCGATGGTAGGGTTAGCACGCAGACGAAAGGCCAGTCGTTCACCTGCAACGAGCTGAGGCGAGAACGCCTTGCACTGCACCTCAAACCCATCCATGGTTTCCGGAGCTTGGGTCGAATAGACATAAAAGCGCGGCAGCCCGGCACTCTTGCCATTGGCGTCTTCTTCCATTTCCTGACGAAAGATGAACGGCCGCCCGCCTGGGGGCACATCGGGAAACAGCCGCCAGAGCAATTGATGGGCGGTATAGGCGCCGCCTTCCAGCACGTCGAAAAGCTCGGCGCGGTTAAGACAGTTGAGATCCAGCCTGACACTTGAAAGATACATTAGCGCTCTCCTTTCAGCGTTTCGATGCGCCGGTTTTCCAGGCGAGGGCCGAACTGCCAGCGACGCCGATTCAGCGGCTCGTCCCACACCTCGCTGGCCTCAGAAGCCTCTGCACTGCCGTCGAGCGCGGCGGCCTCGCCTTCCCACGCGTAAAGTATCTCGTCAGGCAGGCGCAGCAGGCGCGCATCCTTCTCCTCATTCCCCACCAGCGCCAGCCAAGTGCGCGCCGGGTCCAATGCGCTTTCAAAACAGTGATCCAGCGCCTGGCGCCAGTGGCTGGCCTCGACCACGGTCGGCACCAGTGGCGCGGCTAGAGGACACGCCTTGCGGCCGAGATAGAGCGGAAAGCGGGGCTTTTCCAGCGCTGCCTTGAGTTCATCGAGCGACCAAGTGGCCTTAGCTGTGAGACGCACCGCTACGCTCCACAGTCCATCGCAGCGGTAATCTCTTGAGGAGAGAATGGTGTTGAGCGCCTCCTTGGCCACCGACAGTTCCTCGCGGCGCGAACGGTGGGCCACCTTTGATTGCGAAGACGGCATCTGCACGGTGTGATAGTCGCGCATTAAAAGCCCCGGCGAGCGCTGTTTGACCGCTACCTGAAGCCCTTCGCGCAGGCGGCGCTGACCGTCATCGTCGTCGCGCTTGATGCCGAGCGCCGCCCCGATCAGCCCCAGAATGGCGCTACGGCTTGGGTAGGTGGCCGTTGGCCGCGTCTCGCCAACGGCGGCCTCGCCCCAGCTCGCCATGGGCGCATAGAGGCGAAAAACCAGATGGTGTGGCATATCGCCTCCGCTTAGTCGTCGCCCTTGAGGAAGGTCAGCAGCTCTTGGAGGCTGCCTTTGACGACATTGCCTTCCAACTTGGTGCTGTCATATTCCGGCGTCGCCGAGAGGATAAAGCGACGATCGGCCCCCGCACCGTAAGCGTCATCGAACGCTTGGGCTTGGGTTTCCAGTTTTCTGATCGCTTCGACGCCCTGACCTTCGCTCATGACAGGCTGCAGAAACGATACCGACAGCGAACGCGGCTGCTGGTCGCCCTTTTCGGCCAAGACGTAGCTGGCGTGAGCGCGGGAGCCGAAACTGTTCTGCTTGCCCTTGGGCGAGATCTTCACGGCGGACTCGACCAGCGCGCCGATAGCGCGGTCGGCCAGTTCTGTATTGCCTTGGAGGTTCTCGACCAGCAGGTCCCGGTCGATACAGAGGTAGAGGTAGAACAGCCCGGCGGCGAACCCGGCCTCGCCGATATGTGCCGCACCGCGGTCTTCATCGCCTGAATTGAGATCATCGACGGCGGTAAAGTAATCGTCCTCGACCTCGGCGGCGTGCACGGTAATAGCGTGGGCGACCTGGCAGGCCGCTTCGACGTTGTAGCTCGGTGCTGCGGCAAGCATCCGCCCAAACAGCGCCACATCAACGGCGGTGGGGCGCCGGGCAAGCAGGCCCTTGAGTTCGTCGTCGGTCGGCTCGCGCTTCTCCGCGGCTAGGGTATCAGCAAGCGCTTCCAACGCGGCCACTTCTTCCGGCCCAACGTGGACCAACTGCTCGATTTCGTACTCGTGTTTTTCGCCCTTGTCGACCTTGCGCAGCTTGCCGAAGACACCGGCGATCTTCTCCGCACTGTTACCGGCCACTTTCTCATCGGCACCGGCGTTTTTCATGCGATCAAATACTTGCTTGCCCAGGCGCTTGGTCCGCATGCCCTTGTGGCTATCCACCGCCTCTTCGAACAGATCGGAGGTGCGCCAGTTGCGTTTGAGACTTTGCGAAGAGACGCGCAACCGCCGGGCGCCGCCCATGAAGGCCGTCTTGGGGCGGCCCAGGTCGTCGCGATTGAGGTTGGAAGGCGGATAGGACGTAAGCAGGTGAAGCTGGATAAAGTGGCTCATGATGGGTTCCCTGAATAAAAAATGTGCCGAATGCCGAAAAAGTGATTGTTGATAAGTGACAGCTGCCGTTCAGTCGCCCGCCGCCGGTTTCAGTGCTCGCGCTTGGAAGTAGGCGTCGCTCATAACGAAGGCGAAACGCTGAGTGGCCTCAGCCCGGTACTGGCCGCGCTGTTCGCGCGCCCAGAGCGCGACCATATCGGCCAAGCGGACAACGCTGACACCGGCGTTATCCGCAAGTTTAAGCGCCCGGCGGAAGCGGCGAATCAGCTCTTCTGAGGTATGGCAATCAAGCAGCTGCTGAAAGCGCAGATCACTCATTCGCGGAGTATCCCCGGTATTGGGGCGCTTCTCGCCCAGGCGTTTGCCCAGCGGGGCATCGAACGTCTCGGCGCGCAACTCGCTTGCAACGGCAGCGATGGCGGCCCACGTCGTAATGCGCTGATCGCGCTTGCGGCTGTTGGCATCGCTCGGGGTGTCTTCCCATGCTTTGGTCTCGAGCGCCTGCCAGAGATGGCGAAACGCCTCGGTCAGCATGACCGTCTCGACGCTGTCGCAGCGGCGTAGCACGGCGCGCACGCCGCGTGGGAAAGGCCGCAGTTTGGTGTAGCGCTTGAGTTCCTGATCGTCCATCACCAGCCGTCGCCACCACAGGCGCAGCTCATAGGCTTCCTGTCTGTCGAGAGCATACAGATAGCGCTCTACCGTGGCACTCGCGTTGGCCTCGCCCTCTGTCGCTGGCGGCGACGTTTGTTGGTCTACTTCACTCATGCTGGGCTCTCCTCATTACGTTCCGCCATGGGCGCTTTTAGGTCAAAACCACCGTCGTTAGCAAACGCTTGGACTTTCTTGCCATTACCATTCAGGTACGCCCGCAGATAGCGCCGCGCGCTGGTGATGCGGTCGAGCTGCTGCATCTTCATACCTTCCAGCGGGCCGCTGATGGCTTGGGCGTCGAACAGCGCCATGGCTTCTTTTTTGAGCGACACATACCACTGGCGGTAGGTCTCGGGTGAGAGTTCGAGCGTGTCATCGCTCAGACCATCCCCCCGCAGCACCTCGCCCATCTCGCGCAGGGCAGTGAAAAAGGCCAGCTGCGTCGCCTCGAAAAACTGAGCATCGATCTGACTCATATCGCCCTTGGCATCTTCCGGACGCTTGAACCAGGCGCGCTTGAGCTGATTGCGCAGCGTCCAGCTGATATCCGAAGCCAAGTCGACGAAGCGCTTGGCCCAGCCGCGCAGCGTTTCCTGCTGCCCCTCGGGCACGCCCACCAGCGGCATCGCCACGCTGTACCAGCCGCGCGGCTTCATGTTGTCCATGTCATAGCCGAAGACCCAGAGCCGGGCACGCTTGAACAGCGCATCGAACGCTTCGCCGTCTTCTCGCGCTGCTTCCAGCAGCTCGTACTTTTTCAGGTGGTGGGTGACCACACGGGCCGGCAGTGCACCGCTGCCGACTTCATCTTCCAGCACCAGCCCCGGCCAGTGGCGGTAGCCAAGCCCGCCGGGCTGGCCTTTGCTGGAAAGCGGCAGTTCCCCGTCCTTTTTTGGGTTGAGGCGGCGGTAGGGGGTGAGCGGGTGGCGCCAAGGGCCGTCGTAGTTGGCGCCCTGCTTCTTGGCGCGCAGGCGGCGCACCGGGTGCTTTGCCTCGTGGCCGCAAAGGTCGCACTCACCCGGCGTTTCGTCGAATAGCAGTCGGTAGCGCCGGGGCATCGACCAGAAGGCGTGCAGCGGATGAACCTGCTCGGGCAACACCTCTGTGCCTTTCTTGTCGCTGACGCGGGTATCGGCCATCCAGAAGAACAGATCGGAATCATCGGCTTTGGGAGCGCGCCAGGCCTGCCCCGGCTGGCCCACGGCGTCGGCGGGCATGACGTTGGGCCAGAGTCGCGCCCACAGCGGCTTGCTCTCGTCTTCGGGCAGAATCAGCGTGGTCAGCGGCCCGCCGCCGCGCAGGCCCACGCGAATGCCGGCACCACCGGCGGGCGCGTTGATCTGCATGGTATAAAGCGCCAGCGCCGCGCACTCGGGGCAAGCAGTCTCTACTCGGCCGCGTTTAACGAAGAAATCGGTATTGTTCTTAATGCCGTTGGCGCCGGGGGAGTCGATCAAAAGGCCCGCAACCGGCGCTTCCTTGACGTCGTCCAGCGGGTCCAGATCCTGCATGAAGCGCGGACCGTCGCCATCCAGCTCGAAGGCGGAGGCAAAGGGGGCCAACAGATTGTCGAGCTCAGCCACGCTGGGCGGCGTCTGGTAACGATCCAGCCAAGCATCGGTATTTTTGGGCGTCATCGCCGTCTGCAGCAGCGCGATCAAAAACTGCCAGGCCACGCCCTGAAAGTCGGCGCGGGGCAGAGCCAGGTCGAGCACATCCGGGTCGGCGAGGGCCGAGGGTGGGCGGTATTCGATTCGGCTATCGCGATACCGAAAGGGCAACCAGGGATCTGTGAGTAAATTCATCGGCACCTCACGTGCGTTATTTCGGCGTTAAGCGTTCTTGTTTAGTTACCTTGTATCACCTGTCTTTCAGTAAAATGGCAACGTCTATTTTTGTTCAAAACTCACGCCCCACTGCTCATCGTAATCACACTTATCGTCCTCTTCCGGCAGCCAAGGTTGAACGAAACGCAGCCCGCGGTGGTGCTGCTGCAGCGCTTCCCACTGTTGGGTATAGTGCCCCGGAAGTTGAGCCAGTTTCTTGACTTGGCTCTCCCTCAGCCGACATCGGCTCAGTCGATCGGCGTGGCGGTGATCTTCTACCCAGAGCACCAGTTCATCTCCACGACGCTTGAGCAACACGACCTCGACACTTTGCTCGTCGCTGAGCCGGGTGCCCGTCTCGCGCTCCTCCTGCCACGGGTCGAAATCGCCATCGAGGCGGTAGCCGTCTTCCAGATTCAGGGCGTTATGGGTAGCCATCGAGATCGCCTGCTTATCCATACCGGTGCGCTCGAAGTGCGCCAGATCAAACGCTTCGGGGAGGTCATCCGTCGAGGCAGCGTAAACGCCTTCGATCAAGGTACGCGCCTCACCCGGCATGGTGATGGCGCCCTGCTCGAGCAGCACGCGCTGGGTCAGCCAGATCAGCGAGGTGTCCTTGTAAACGGCTTGGGTGCCGCGATGCGCCTGGCTCAGCCAATCAGCGCCGGGGATATCGCTCCACGCGGGGGCGAGTACCTGCAGCACGGGCGCGGGGCGTTCGCCGCGCTGGTGGCGCTGCAGCCGCCCGGCGCGCTGTATCAAGAGGTCGATGGGCGCGATGTCGCTGACCATCTGGTCGGCATCACAGTCCAGGCTTTCCTGGAAGACTTGGGTGGTGACAATCACTTGTCCACTTCTCAAAGGCGGCGTGGAATCCTTGCCGAAGCGACGAATGACCTCGGACTCGATCCGCTGGCGGTCCACCATGGCAAAGCGGGCGTGGAAGAGCAGGCACCGCTCCGGATCGGGGTGGCGCTCGCGTAACGTTTGATAGGCGCGGATCGCATCATCGACGGTGTTGCGCACCCAGACGATGCACTCCCCCGCTTTCACGGCGGCCAGTACACGCTCGATAGCCTCGTCCTCACTTTCCAGCCACGCGATGTCCACACGGCGTGCGACTTCCGGGCGCGTCTTGACGGGCACTTCGTGGGTAGCGCTCTTTCCGCAGTGGGTCAGCAATGGGTAGTCATGTGCCTCAAGCGGGCTGGTTTCAACGCCCAGGCCGTGGCACCACGCGGCCGTCAGCGCCTCGCGCATGGCGCGGGGGAGCGTGGCCGTCAGCAGAATGGCGCTGCCTCCTTGGCGGGCGTGATGGGCCAGCAGTTGGTGCAGCAGGGTCTGCATGTAGTGATCGAAGGCGTGAACTTCATCGATAATTAGCACCTTGCGCGCCAAGCCCAGCAGGCGCAGCGATTGGTGACGAAACGGCAGTCCGCCCATCAGCGCCTGGTCGATGGTGCCCACACCCACATCGGCCAGCAACGCCTTCTTGTTCGAGTCTGCCAGCCAGCGGTTGCACTGGGTCGAGGCGCTGGCGTCTATCGCGTCATAGTCGTCGTGGTCGGGCTGTACGATGGTTTGCTCAAACGCTTCATTAAGCGCCCGCGCGCCGTGGGCTAGTACCAGCGAGGGCCTTGAGGCAGCGCTGTAGAAGCGGTGATGAAGATCCCCTAGGCGGGTGTACATGGCGTTGGAGGTTGCCATGGTAGGCAGCGCGAAATAGAGCCCTTCGCCGTGGCCATCGGCCAGCAGTCGCTGGGTCAGAATACAGGCGGCTTCAGTCTTGCCCGCGCCGGTCACGTCTTCGAGGATGAACAGCTGCGGCCCAGCTTGAAGCGGCAAGTCTTCCGCCTTCTGCTGCAGCGGGGTCGGCGTCACCTTGCCTGAAAACCACTGTGCCAGCCCGGCGTAGGGCACGGGCTCCGGCGGGCATGCAAAGCCGGTGGCGTCCAGCACCGTTTCGGCCTGCTTGCGCGCTCGCGGCCAGTAGTCGGCCAGCGCCATGGCCTGCTGGCAATAGGGAAAATAGTCCCGGTTCGAGCCCAGCCAGTCGCTGAGCGTCGCCCATCCGGCTACCGTCCAGCTTAGCGTTTTGAAACGCGCCAGCCACTCTTCATCCAGCAGTTTTTTGATCGGCCAGTCAGGTCCTATCAACGCGGCCCAGTCGGCGACGAAATCACCGGCGGCGGCCGCATCGGCAAGCTCGCCGTCGTCGACGAAGAAGTCCGCAAGAGCGAGCTGACCGGTCTCTACGGGGTAACCATGGTGGCCGAAGAATGGCGCCAGCAGGTGATCCATGGGCGCCAACAGCTTGCGTTTGGTCGCCGTGCTGTCTTCTGGCCAGCGCAATGCGCCGTCCTTGCGCCAGGTGTTCCAGCAGGCATCCCAGAGCAGCACGCCCAAACGGTCGTGACGCTGCTTGTAGGGTTTGCCTTGCGGTGGGGCCATACCATCGAGCGCGAGCTTCAGCACCTCCTGAAAGGCGCGGGAGAACTTGCCGAGGTCATGAAGCCCCAATAAAAACACCATTAGCCGCCGCAATGGCTCGGGCTCAATACCCAGCTGCGCCGCCAGCTGCTTCGTCAGCGGGCGCTCCGGCGCAAGCAGGTGCCAACCAACGGCCGCTACATCCAGGCTATGCCAAGCCAGCAAATGGCAAGCATCTTCTGACTGCCCCGGCAGGGCCTTGCCAGCATAACGGTGATAGGCCGGCAGACGTGAAGATCGAGTCGGCATGGTCAAAACATTCTCCCTTGATCTGGATGGCAGCCACGCTAGCTCAGTAAAATTAGCGAAATAACCAAAACCGACGATAGCGTGTCTGGAAGTTGAAAGGAAGGTCCCAAACGACTAATGGGTGAACGCGTTGCGTCACCATGAAAAAACCGCTCCTGGTCGAGAGCGGCTTTTAATACCGTGCGTAGTAACGTACTTGTCGATCTGGCGGATGACGTGGCCTGGCAGCGTCACATTCACCTTTTCGGTTTTACCCAGGTAGGGCGTGATATTAATCTCGATGATTCCCCAGCCGTTCTCTTTCTTCTACCATGACTTTGGCTAGTGAACAGGCCTCATACGCTATCTGCCCATGGTCGAAATCGATTGCAAGTTCATTGTCATTCGCCATTATCTAGTTCCCAAGCAAAAAAGCCCAACGGCACGATCCGTTGAGCTTTAGACTGGTGAATTAGTAACTTACTAATTCAAACAGCAGCGATTCTTTCAATATGATTTTGCTCTTTATGCTCGGCTTGCCATAGGTCGTAGTTGGTCTGCATGGTCATCCAGTGCTTAGCGTTACCAATACCGCCATGCTCAAGCCTAACCGCAAAATCAGGGGAAATGCTGGCATGCTCATGCAAAACGCGGGATACCGCTGTGCGGGACATACCTAGTTTCTTGGAAAAATCAGTGACATTCAGCCCCAGCGCGGGCACGATCCGGCGGCGTAACAAGCTGCCTGGGTGCGGCGGATTCATCATCGTCATCACGTTATCCTCATCATAATCGTCATCGTCATGCACAATATTTTTAATCTGTATATTTAGAGGCTGTGCAATCGTGGCTACCGCTCAAGTGGCGAAACCATCCGGTGGCCCTTGATAACCGTATCGTGTCGGTTATCGAGGAGCGCCGCCGTCAGTGGTAGTCTAAATAGTCAACAAGGTGTGCATCCTCCCCATCAAACGTAAATATCACTACCCAATTACCGTTTACATGCACTGAAAAAAAGCCCTTCTTATCACCTTTCAAGCCATGGAAATCAAAACCTGGTAAATCCATATCGTTTGGCTTGGTTGCGGCATCCAGTACTGCCAGTATGTCTCTTAAATCGTCTACATGGTTAGGCTGTACTCCTTGGGGCTCCCCCCGCTCATAAAGCCGTTTCAGGCCTTTGTGTTTGATTTTCTTTATCATCGCATCGCTTTGCCTCCCTTGCCGTCGAACCTGCATACACTGTAGCGCGTAACGCTACGCGATACAACAATGAATAGGCATTATGGGTACACCCCTTATACCCCTCCTTTTTATATATACGGTTCATCCCCACGCCTGTGGGGAACGGGCTTCATACTCAGCCAGCAGTAACAGCAGGCCCGGTTCATCCCCACGCCTGTGGAGAACGGCTCTTCAAGAGACCAGCCGCGAACCGCGCAAACGGTTCATCCCCACGCCTGTGGGGAACGGGTTCAAGCAGTGGTACTGTCATCGTCTTTACCCGGTTCATCCCCACGCCTGTGGGGAACGGCGTAAAACGGTGGGCGCTTTTATGGGTAGTGCCGGTTCATCCCCACGCCTGTGGGGAACGGATCGCGGAACTTATTACCCTCAATCACTGCATCGGTTCATCCCCACGCCTGTGGGGAACGGAGAGCATGAGCCGTGGCCGGTGCAAATATCGCCGGTTCATCCCCACGCCTGTGGGGAACGGTTGACAAAGCTGAATGAAAAAGAGCGAAATATCGGTTCATCCCCACGCCTGTGGGGAACGGTTTCAGGTGAGCGACCAGTGGCGCGGGCAATTTCGGTTCATCCCCACGCCTGTGGGGAACGGCTATTGAGTCGTCGTGACTTTAGCGCGCTGGCCGGTTCATCCCCACGTCTGTGGGGAACGGGTCGGGGATTTTGTCAGTCAGCTCACGGCTATGCGATTCATCCCCACGCCTGTGGGGAACGGGCGAGACCATCGAGCAAATGGCCGCCGACATGCGATTCATCCCCACGCCTGTGGGGAACGGGCGAGACCATCGAGCAAATGGCCGCCGACATGCGATTCATCCCCACGCCTGTGGGGAACGGGTCGCCATAACTGAGCCGCAATTGACCGCATCCGATTCATCCCCACGCCTGTGGGGAACGGTGCACAAGCGCAAGAGCAACAGCCGTAACGTGCGATTCATCCCCACGCCTGTGGGGAACGGCCGCGAAGTGTACCGGCCTGATTCCCCACGATCGATTCATCCCCACGCCTGTGGGGAACGGGTGGGGGCAGCGCGTCAACGCGGGCGACCAGCGCGATTCATCCCCACGCCTGTGGGGAACGGGGCCTAAACAGCACTTGATAGAAGCGGGCAAGCGATTCATCCCCACGCCTGTGGGGAACGGTCTTCAGCGCTTCCCTCGCTGGGGTTTATACGCGATTCATCCCCACGCCTGTGGGGAACGGGTGCGCATGGAGCGAGCGCGCAATGCCCTCGCCGATTCATCCCCACGCCTGTGGGGAACGGCGCTCACTTTTCCTCATTACGCCTGGCACCGTCGATTCATCCCCACGCCTGTGGGGAACGGCGTATCATGACACGTCCTTCATCGTTATAACGCGATTCATCCCCACGCCTGTGGGGAACGGTCTAATTGTAGATGACTGTTCTGCAAGATAAAAATAGGCAGTAGAAAATCCATCAGCGATTTAGGTCAATTTTTGATCAGAAAGATATTCTTAAAGAACAGTAAAATCAGAACGTTGCAGGAATCTATAAAAATCGCACCAAGCCTCGGTCAAAGGTATAAGTATGCATCGTTTTTATGAAGAGCGACCTCTCTTATGGCATATACATTCGCCAACGGCGGGTTACTCGTGAAGGGCGCTCGTTAGTAGTGCGTATTGGATGATTCATTGGCTCAGCTACGTTCTCAAATATGCGCCCACCGCGAACGTAGCCGCCGCCGCCAGTTGCTGACCGGCTGCTAAGAGATATTGGTATCACCCGTGCCCAGGCACAAAAGGAGGGTCGTAAATCCTTTTGGAAGCACACATTATGAGAAGGAGAACGATATGAAAACCGCTGAATATTATCTGCTGGACGTATTTACCGATCAGCCTTTTTCGGGCAATCAGCTAGCCGTCTTTTTAAACACCGACGGGCTGACAACAGCCACCATGCAGGCAATCGCCAATGAGCTTAATCTTGCCGAAACGGTGTTCTTAAGTGCGCCCATTGAGCCAAACCACTATCCGATGCGGATCTTTACGCCCACCCAAGAGCTACCATTTGCCGGCCACCCGACCGTCGGCACCGCGCAGCTTCTAGCCGAGCTTGGCTTGGTTAGCCGTGCGCAAACGCTGGTGCTTCACCCGCCTGTAGGCGAGTTACCCATTCGCTACTCAGGTGAGAAAGCCGTGTTTACAACCGCAAGGCCCGCCAGCATTACGCCAAGCACACTGGACCAGCAATCGGCGGTGGCACTGCTCGGCTTGCAACCCCATCAGGTCATCGGCACGCCGGTTATCTCATCCTGCGGACTGGCGTTTCATCTGATCGAGCTGAGCGACCCCGCAGCCCTAAAAAACATACACATTTCAGCAACCATATGGGCAGAGACCGTTGCCCCGAGCGGTGCGGAGCAAATATATCTTTACGCAACAGAAGCGGCTGACTGCTCAAAAGCTACGCTTCGGAGCCGCATGTTCTCCAGAGAACATGGCCTTTGCGAAGACCCCGCAACCGGCAGTGCCGCAGCGGCATTAACCGGGTATTTGGCAACCCTGAACGAAACGACGCACTGGACCATTCATCAAGGCGTTGAAATGGGCCGCGCCAGCGTTATTGAAACCACCCTGCATAACGGCCTGGTTCAAGTAGGCGGCAGTGCTGTGCTGGTGGGCAAGGGGGAGCTTTACTTGAGAGATTAACAAGCGGCTTGAAAGCCAACTAATCGTGCGATTGATCCAGGCATCATCATCCTGCCCAGCCGCTTTTCGGCCAACGGGCCATAACAGCGTGCGGCATAAGTTTGACACATCAGTACCGCTCAGCGGCCAGCGTCGCGAGTAGCACAGCGGCCAGGACGGTGTGGCTTCAATAGCAGCACCAACGCCACGCAGCACAGCAGCGCTACGATGAGATCAAACGTTAGCGCAGTGATTTGTTGGCCGGCGACTATCCCTAGCAGGCCGATACCGACGACGGGCAGCGAGATCGCCACATACGCAACAACGAAAAAAGACGATACCGTTGCTGCCTTGTGCTGAGGGGAACTGGCCGCCGATATCGCACCCATGCCCGCCCGGAAGGTAATGCCCTGACCAATGCCCGCAACGATGGCGCCCAGTATGAATCCAAGCAGTTGCTCGTAAGCAATCCCCCACGCAATGATGAGCACACCGACAAGCAGCACAGCGCACCCAATCGGCAATCTTCCAGGCTCCGGCAGCCGCCCCTGACCCATTTGCCCAACGGTCGAGGCGATAAACGGCAGCCCTGCCACACATCCTATCAACGCATGATTGGTGTAGCCCATTTGCTGGCCCAGGAAGGCGGGGGTTGCCGCTGTATAAAAACCGAACACCATAAAACCAGCAAACGCTGCGATAGCCGCGGGTATAAAAACGCTGCGCACCTCGGGAGGGATTTTAGGTGTTTGAACGCGAAGTTTGATATTCGCTGGGCGCGTAACCGTTTCAGGCGCTCGCCAGATACACACCACCGCTACCAGCGCTAACGCGAAGTGAATAGCAAACGGCAACACCAACGGTGCCGCAAACAGTACGGCCAGCGCCCCCGCAAGTATCGGTCCGACACCTAACCCGACCATATTGGCGGCGGTAGCAACCAACGTGCTGGAGCGTCCCCAGGAACGGGGTGCCAGCTCCATGACAGCCACCGTGGCAGTACCCGTAAAGATACCCGCTGAAAGCCCCGAAAGTACGCGGCCGGTAAGCAACATGCCTACCCCATCGGCTTGCCAAAATACGATATCGCTTACCGCTGACAGGAAAAGCCCGGCAAGCAGCAGCGGCTTACGCCCTAGCTGATCAGACCATTGCCCGGTAAGCAATAACGCTGAAATAACCCCCACCGCATACGCCGCAAAGATGACGGTAATCATCAGATCCGAAAAACCAAATTCATGCTGATAGATCGGATAAAGCGGCGTGGGCAGCGTGGTGCCCACCATGGTGATCATGAAAGCGAGCGCCGCCCCTAAAAATACGCCTGCACGCCGCGTATCCGGCGCTTGAGAAGAGCTCATAAATGTCCTTATAGAAAATACAGAGATCCATCTTCTCAGAAGGCGAGTCGAGAATGGGAACTCTCATAGCCAACGAACGTTAATGGATGTGTTATGTCTCGGCCAACTGCTCTTGGGCCAGTTTTGCAAAGTGTGTGCGTGAGGGCTTTAGCCCTTGCACCGAGGGCCACGCCAACCATGCATCGGGCACCATAAAGCCCGGCAGCGCCTCGCGCACCCAACGGGCCAGAGCCTGATCTTCGCTGCTTTGCGCATGCCAATCAATAAAGGCAACGGGGCGCTCACCCCACTCGGGATGTGGCACAGCAACCACCAGCGCTTGGGCGACGCCGGGGTGATCCACCAACCGCTGTTCGATGCTTTCCGGCTGAATGTTCTCACCGCCGGAGATAAAGCCGTTATCCAGCCGCCCTTCAACCACCAGTTCCCCCGCAGAATTAAAATACCCCTTGTCCCGGGTGGCAAACCAACCCTCGTCATTTAGGGCTGGATCCAGCGCACCGTTACTTAAATAGCCGCTAAACAGGGTATCGCCCCGCACCTGTATTTCATCGTCGATGATCCGAACATCGCGCCCCGGAAGAGGCTTGCCAACGACACCTGGTGCCGAGGGAGTGCCGGTACAGACCTGGCTTGCCATTTCAGATAGCCCATAACTAACTTTTGGCGCCAGCCCCAGCGAGGTCATGTGCTCAACCAAGGGAGCGGGGATCGCCGCTCCGCCCAGCAGCAGTTCGCGCAGCTGTGTCCTGGCGGGGTCAAAACCTGCTTGTAACAAGCGCCAGAGCTGAGTGGGTACCAGTGAAAGATGCGTAATAGCCTGTTGTTCCAGGCGTGCAGCTAGCGGCGCAGCGCCATCATCCAGAATGACCCGGCCACCTGCAAGAAATACGCGAAAGGGGATCGCGTAGCCACCAATATGAAACAGCGGTAGCGACAACAGCCAGCCGCTTTGTTGATCAACCGGAATTAAGGTCGCCGAGCCTCTGGCCGAGGCCAAATGATTCCCCAGCCGGTGCAGTACCGCCTTAGGCATGCCGCTGGAACCCGAGGTAAAAATCGTGTTACAGCGCTGATCGGTATTCAGCTGCACCGCTTGTTCGGTAATTAGCTCTTCGGAAAAATCGAGGGTAATCGGCGCTGGAGCAGATGACGTTACCTGCGCGTCGCCCTGCTCACCTTCCGTGTAACAAATGCGGCTGGCCTGCAGGCGCTGGGCAAGCGCGTGCTGCTGGGCGCTTGGAAAGGCCGGGTTTAGCGGACAGAAAACCACCCCGGCACGCAGACAAGCCCAGGCCAATAATAACGAGGCCAATGCGCCTTTGGCCGGGGCCATTAATTTGTCCCCAGGCTGAAACCCCTTTTGCGCCAGCTGTCGCGACAACGCGGCGATACGCCTGTCGAGCATTCGATAAGTAAGCGTCACTGAGCCACTGTGTAGCGCAATATGCTGCGGAGTTTCGGTGGCCCAATAGTTAATGGGGCAAGGCTGCATCACTCGGCACGCTCCTGGTTATTCCTGCATATCTTGATAGAGACACGTCGCTTGATAGAGGCACGTCAAGCGCCCAACAACGACATCGCCTGCCGTGGTGGTTACCCGTTCAGCCAGCCAGTTTCCGGTATCCAGCCCCGGTGGTTCTGTGGGCGCCCATTGGCGGGCCAGCCGAGCCAGCAGGCCCAGGCCAAGATCAGACTCGAAACTTGAGGAAATAACTACCCGCAGATTATCTGCCCGTGCCCGCTGTACAAGTGCCTCGCAGGCGCTTAATGCGCCTATCAACGTAGGCTTAATCACCAGGGCAGCAATATGAGGATGGGAATACCAGGGCGCGTTACGTGACAACGTTTCATCTAGCGCAATCTTCACACCCGCTGCATCGGCCACGGCAATGGTGTCAGCAAACGTGGAGCAGGGCTCTTCCAGGTAGTCGATCTGTTCACGCGGTAGCTGTCGACAAAACCGCGTGGCCTCCTCACGCGTCCATCCGCCGTTGGCATCCAGAATCAGTTGGGTAGCGGGCAGCTTTTCAGACAGCCTAGCGACCAGCGCTAGCTCGTCGCTCATTGCGTAACGCGCTACCTTGAGTTTGAGGCGCGAAGGTGGCGGCTGCCCGCCCTTGCGTATGTTGTCTAACGCACTATCCAGCATCGCGATCAGCGATACGGGCTCGCCTTGTAATAGTGGGTAAGGCGCTAACGCGGCGGAGCAGTGTGGGGGCCAAACGTGCTGTGCACAGTCGAACCCGAACTGTACCGAGGGGAGCGTGGGCACTGCTTCTTCACCGCGCTTCAAGGCGGTTAGGCAGGCCCTGCTTTCGGTCTCGGCATCGGTTAAGGTTTCTGCTGAAAAACCAGGCAGTGGCGCAATGTCACCCCACTGCCCGTTAATCGACACCAGCAGCCCTTCTCGCTGCGTGATCCGCTGGCCGTTAAACAGCAGCGGCTGGCGAAGTGGCAGCGCGTAGCGGTAAAGCGCTAATGGCATTAAGGGTTACGCGGATAACGTGAGAAATCCGGGGGCCGCTTCTCATTAAACGCGTTACGCCCCTCCTGGCCTTCATCGGTCATGTAATAGAGCATAGTGGCGTTACCCGCTAGCTCCTGCAGCCCGGCCTGGCCATCGCAGTCGGCATTCAGTGCCGCTTTCAAACAGCGTAACGCCATGGGGCTGTGCTGCAGCATCTCCCGACACCAGCGCACGCTCTCTTTTTCAAGCTCATCCAGCGGCACCACGTGGTTGACCAGGCCCATCTCCAGCGCTTGCGCAGCGCTGTACTGGCGGCACAAAAACCAGATTTCGCGGGCTTTTTTCTGGCCCACGATGCGCGCCATATACGAGGCACCGTAGCCGCCGTCGAAAGAGCCCACCTTGGGGCCGGTCTGGCCAAAAACCGCGTTATCCGCCGCAATGGTCAGGTCGCACATAAGATGCAACACATGCCCACCGCCAATCGCGTAGCCTGCCACCATGGCGACAACCGGCTTGGGGCAGGTCCGAATATCACGCTGAAAATCCAGCACGTTCAGGTGATGAGTGCCCTGCTCATCCTGGTAGCCGCCATAGTCACCGCGAATGCGCTGATCACCGCCGGAGCAGAATGCTTTATCGCCTGCGCCGGTGAGCAAAATCGCGCCGACGCGACTATCGTGACGTGCGCGACCAAGCGCCTGAATCATTTCGCTAACCGTCAAGGGGCGAAAGGCGTTACGCACCTCTGGGCGGTTGATGGTAATGCGTGCAATGCCCTCTTTAGAGACATGATACCGAATATCCTGGTAGTCGCCGGAGTGGTCCTGCCACTCAACCGGTTGATAGAGTTCCGCTTCTGTAAGTCCGTGGATCATTCAAAGTTCCCTGATTCATTAGGTATTGGCGTCTTTCGGGCTTAGCGCAACATACCTGCCACGACCAGCCCTAGTGCCAGAAGGCTTAACAGCGCCGCAGCGCCATACATCAGCTTTTTATTGGTGGTATCGCGGCCCAAAATAAGGTCAAACATTCCGTGGCGCAGGCGATGGGCGGCATGAAAAAGCGGCAAACAGACCGCCGCACCAACAAATAGAAAGCCTGGCACGCTGAATAGCAGTGCCGATGCACGCTCATGGCTGAGTGCGTTGGCAGGTAGCCAGCCCAAGGGAAGCAGCACGGCAAAAAACAGGATGGCAGAGGGCAGTAGCACAGCAAAACAGACGCCACCTGCACTGAATAGCCCCCACCACAGCGACTCATCGTAGGCTTGGCGGTGGGGAGGCTGGTTCGTGCGCTGACTGTCCGTGCCTGGCATATTCATGGTTGGTTTAGTCATACAGACGTCCTCCCAAACAGCCAGATAAACAGCAGCAGTACGGCCAGAACGCCCGCCCACTGCCCCGCCACAATCGCCTTATCCGGCAGTTGGTAGTTACCGATGCGCAGCGGCATAACGCGAGGAAACAGCACAAAAAAGGTCGCCGCGTGAAACAGGCTAGCAGCTAGCGCCAAAAGGTTGAGCAGCAAAACGATGGGAGATCCCATAAAGGCGATCCATCGTTGCCAGCTCTCTGGGCCCTGGAGCAGCGCGACCATGCCCGCCAGTAGGCAGAGCAGGAAAAAAACCAGCGGTATCACCGTCGCTTCACGCAGCATATAGAGTTTAAAAAAGCGAAGTTTCAGCCACCAGTTACGTTTTAACGGCACAAAGCGTTGAGATGTCGACTTATCCATACCCTTTCTCCTAGCCCTTAAACAGCGCAATTAGCGTGTGCTTAGCGGACGCCACCTTGCTCTGATTGATAGCCGCCGCTGGGTCAACGTGTTTGGGACACACCTTTGAGCAAAAGCCTACAAAGGTGCAGCTCCACACGCCTTCATGGCGGTTCAATTCGGCCATTCGCTGCGTGCTGCCATGGTCCCGGCTATCCAGGTTATAGCGGTGCCCCAGCGCAATGGCTCCTGGGCCAATAAACTCAGGATTAAGCCCAAACTGCGGGCAAGCGGAGTAACAAAGCCCACAGTTGATACAGTTAGCGAACTGCTTGTAACGGGCAAGCTGCCGGGGCGACTGGCGATAGGTTTCTGGCGCCTTCGGATCAAAGGGCTTTACCGGGTTGTCGTCTATCAGATAGGGCTTAACGGCGGCCAGGTGATCGAGGAATATCTCCATATCAACCACCAGGTCGCGCTGCACGGGAAAGTGCGCCAATGGTTCAATGCGGATCTCATCGTCGAAGTCGCGCAGGAAGGTCTTACAGCCAAGCTTGGGGACGCCATTCACCATAACGCCACAGGAGCCACAGATCGCCATGCGACACGACCAGCGGTAGCTCAGAGTGCTGTCGAGCTGCTCTTTGATGTGATTCAACGCATCCAACAATGAGGTGCTGTCGTCGACTGGCAGCTCATACTCCTGCCAATAGGGCTCGGTAGAGTTGTCGGGTAAATAGCGTTTGACGCTGATGCGCCGGGTAGATACCTGCTGAGTACTCATGCCTTGCCTCCCTTGGACGCATCCCCATAGGTACGTTCTGCGGGCGCGGAAAAACGCACGTCTACCTCCTGCCATGCCAACCGAGCGTGTGCATCGCCTTGATAAAACACCTGGCTGTGCTTGAGGTAGTTAACGTCATCGCGCGTTTGCATACCGTCATCCAAGCGCTGGTGAGCGCCACGGGACTCACGCCGCTCCAGTGCACCAAGGCAAGATGCCTCGGCAATATCCAGCCCGTAGCCAAGCTCAATGCACTCAAGCAACTCTGTGTTGAATATTTTGCTGGTGTCGTTGACACGAATCTTCTGATAGCGCGCCCGCAGTTCACGAATCGTCTCCAACGACTGCCGCATACCCTCTTCGGTACGATAAATACCACAGCCACTCTCCATGGCCTGCACCATGGCATGCTTAAGCGTCACCCAAGTCTCGCCGCTGCCCTCACCATCACAAAGATGCGCTAGTTTTGCCTGCTGATGGGCAGCCTGGGTTTCCAGAAGGTGCATGTCTGCCCACTCGGTTTGCGCCGCGCGCTGGCTTGCCTGCTCCCCCGCTAAACGACCAAACACCAGTAGCTCAGTGAGCGAGTTGGAACCCAAGCGATTAGCACCATGTAGCCCAACAGAGGCGCATTCACCCGCCGCATAAAGCCCGGCAACCGACGTTTCACAGTAGGGATTGGTTTCGATACCGCCCATGGTGTAGTGCACCGCCGGGCGGATAGGGATCGGCTCTTTGACCGGGTCAACGTTAATGTAGGATTTAGCCAGCTCGCAGATAAAGGGCAGGCGCTCAAGAAGGTAGGCTTCGCCCAAGTGGCGCAGGTCAAGATAGACCACATCGCTATCGCCAAAGGTGCCAGTGCGGCCCGCCTGCTGCTCCTGCCAAAAGGCCTGTGAGAGCTTATCGCGAGGGCCCAGCTCCATGTACTTGTTTTCCGGCTTGCCCAGTGGGGTTTCCGGGCCCAGCCCGTAATCCTGAAGGTAGCGGTAGCCATCCTTATTGAGCAAAATACCGCCTTCTCCACGACACGCTTCGGTAATTAAAATGCCGGAGCCGGGAAGGCCCGTGGGGTGATACTGAACAAACTCCATGTCCCTAAGCGCCACACCGTGGCGATAGGCCATTGCCATCCCGTCGCCAGTCACGATCCCTGCGTTGGTATTAAAGCGAAACAGGCGCCCGGCACCTCCTGTTGCCAATATCACGGCTTTGGCACGCAACAAAATAAGCTCGCCGGTGGCCACTTGAAGGGCAATGACGCCAATAACGGCCCCTTCGTGCACGGCAAGATCAAGGACGAAATACTCATCGAAGCGCTCAATTTGGGAATATTTGAGCGAGGTTTGAAACAGGGTATGCAGCATGTGAAAGCCGGTTTTATCGGCGGCAAACCAGGTACGTGCGGTTTTCATGCCGCCAAAACGGCGTACCTGCACATTACCATCCTCCTTGCGGCTCCAGGGGCAGCCCCAGCGCTCCATCTGCACCAGTTCCTGGTAGGCATGATGCACAAAATAGTCCACCACGCCTTGCTCAACCAGCCAGTCGCCGCCCGACACAGTGTCATCAAAATGCGCCTGATACGTATCCTCCTCGCTGGTTACCGCCGCCGCACCACCCTCAGCGGCAACGGTATGCGAGCGCATAGGATAGACCTTGGAAATTAGGGCGATACTTTGAGAAATGCCCTGTGCCTTGGCGCTTTCTGCTGCGGCGATAGCGGCACGTAAGCCTGCGCCGCCTCCACCCACAATCACGATATCGAAATCTCGATGCTGCATGACATTCCCTTACTGTAGCCAAGTCAAAGGCGGTAGTGGCGACACGCTTCGATGCGGTGTCTTTTGGTTGAACTTATCACACTCCAGGTACGTGCTATCCCCTCATGCCAAGCTCTATTGACGCATATCAAGAAATGCATCTTTAAGACAGGCGATGCTTTAACAAGAGTAGTTAAGTTTAATTTCTCATTTATTAATTTTAATAAAGAATTCCAACTACAATTTTAACTATTAGTCGCTATCGCCATTCTCTGCAACGTATGCAACCGCAAGCAGATGAAAATCAACAGCGTTAGCAGTGAAGAGACTCGGCTGCTTTCGCAGCCAATAAGAGGGGGGCAGCTTGATATGAACAGTAGCGTGCAATCAGCATTTGATTGGAAGTTGTTAGCGCCGCTTGTAGTGGCCATTATCGTTGCGTTGATACCCACGCCTGAGGGGGTTGCTCCTCACGCCTGGTACTTCTTCGCTATTTTTCTGGGCTGTGTGGTGGGGCTGATTTTTGAACCCTTGCCAGGCGCGGTCATTGGGTTAATCGGCGTGATTCTGGTGGCGCTACTCTCCCGCTGGGTGCTGTTTTCACCCGAACAGCTAGCGACCGAAGGCTTTAATGCTGCCAACCAGGCCTTTTCATGGGCCGTTTCGGGCTTCACCAACTCGACAGTGT
Source organism: Halomonas sp. AOP30-A1-24 (assembly GCF_052378165.1). Lineage (NCBI taxonomy): Bacteria > Pseudomonadati > Pseudomonadota > Gammaproteobacteria > Oceanospirillales > Halomonadaceae > Halomonas > Halomonas sp. AOP30-A1-24. Next base: position 55,921 of record NZ_JBQSXL010000009.1, on the reverse strand, counting down.
GGCTGATTTTTGGCGCGTTTATGTTCGCGCTGGGGTATGAAAAAACCGGGCTAGGCAGGCGCATATCACTTTGGCTGGTCAAGGCCATGGGCAAGCGCACATTAACGTTGGGCTACGCGGTAATGATCGCCGATGCGGTGCTGGCGCCTTTTACACCTTCCAACACGGCGCGTAGCGGGGGCACCATTTATCCGGTCATTCGCAATCTGCCGCCGCTTTACGACTCCCAGCCCAATGACCCCAGCATGAAGCGCATGGGCAGTTTTCTGATGTGGACAGCGATCACCTCGACCTGTGTGACCAGCTCGCTGTTTCTAACCGCGCTTGCCCCCAACCTGTTGGCCATTGCTCTGACAGAAAGCGCTACCGGTATTCATATTAACTGGGGGCAGTGGTTTATCGCCGTAGCGCCCGCTGGCATTCTGCTGCTGTTGCTGGTCCCACTGCTCTGTTACTGGCTATGCGCGCCAGAAGTGAAAGCCGGTGAAGAAGTGTCCAACTGGGCGCGGGATGAGCTGAACAAACTGGGTGCGCTTACTCGCAACGAGATACTGCTGGTCATCATGGTCGTCACTGCGCTACTGCTGTGGATTTTTGCGGGCGATGTTGTGTCCGCATCCCTGGTAGGCCTGGTGGTGATTTGCTGCATGCTGCTGACCGGCATCGTGAGCTGGAACGATATCCTCGACAATCGAGCTGCCTGGAATACCTTTGTGTGGTTTGCAACACTGGTGGCGCTGGCAGGCGGGCTGAGCCAGGTCGGGTTCGTCAATTGGTTTGGTGGCATGGTGGGTGAACAAATAAGTCACTTTAACCCCGTAATGGCGATGGTGGCGCTCACGGTGATTTTCTATCTCCTGCACTACCTGTTTGCCAGCGTCACGGCCCACGTTACCGCCCTATTGCCGGTGATGCTGGCGGCGGCTTCCGGTATTGCAGGGTTGGATATGCAGATGTTTATCCTCCTGCTGCTCCCCACACTGGGCTTTATGGGCATTATTACCCCCTACGGCACCGGCCCAAGCCCGGTTTACTATGGCAGCGGTTATCTGCCAAGCGCCCTTTATTGGCGGCTAGGGGCTATTTTTGGTCTGCTGTTCTTAGTGGCCTGGCTGGCTATCGGTTTGCCGTGGCTGCTGTTGATTAACTGAATCCAGGTGAGCGAGCCGTTTAGCCGAGGCGTTGATACCATCGGCTAATCGGTTCGGCGATGCTTTTCGCTTGCTCTGTATGCAGGTTATGCCCACCTTCCAGCGCCATAAGGTGCACACGAGGGGCTACGTTAGCCAAGCGGTCGGCAAGTGCATGAAATTTAGTATCCTGCCGACCTGAAAAGTAACCAATGGGAAGTGACGTTTCAGCCAGCCACGGCCACTGAGATGACTGCCTGCCGAGCGACGTGCTTCGCAGCATTGTCGCCACGGACGGGCCATGATTGGCCAGCCGTCGTTCAATCTGCCGCGCTCGCTGCGTATGCGTAAGGTCAGCAAAGACGGATTGCCGATACCAGTCGGTAAGCACGCGTTCAAGAGGTTCCAGTGCAAAACGTTGTGCCCAGCGTGCATCATGAGCAATACGCTCATCGCGCTCGCTTTCCGGCAAGCCTGGATGAGCGCTCTCCAGCCAAAGCGCCTCAAGCCCCGCAGGTTGGCGGCTGGCGTGATCAAGCGCCAAACGCCCTCCCAGCGAGTAGCCCAGCAAGCAATAGCGGCGAATATCCTGCGCGGCCAACGTATCGGTTAGCCAGTGATGAAAAGCGGAGAAAGAGTTGACCGCCACCTGGTGATTTTGGCCGTGGCCCGGTAAATCCAACGCCAGGCACGGCACATCTTTCAACGCGGCGATGACCTCCGCCCAATCGTAGCGATCACCTAACAAGCCGTGCAGCATAACCAGCGTTGGGCATGGCTGGGCGTGCTCTTCATGTTCAGTCTTCATGGTTATCGAGCCTACCCAGCGTTGCCGCCAGCGCCACAAGATCGTCTGCAACCTGCTGATGCGGCACGTTAATCTCAATCAGTGTAACGCCACTTTCCAGGGCATGGGCATAGGTCGCATCGAAACTTTCCAGCGAGCCAGGTGCAGCGTAGGCAAGCCCAAACATTTGCGCCACGTACTCAAAGTTCAAACCGTGTGGCTGACGGAAATAATGCTCAAGTAGCTCACCTTCCTTAGGCACTGGCAGCATATGAAAGATGCTGCCGCCGTCATTGTTAAGAATGATCACCACCAGCGGTTGAACGGCCTGCTTCAACAGCGCCAAGCTATTAAGATCATGCAGCGCGCTGATATCGCCCACGATCAGTGTGGTGGGCTGGTCACTGGTAGCACTGGCGCCGTAGGCCGTGGCGATCAGCCCATCGATACCGGAAGCCCCGCGGTTGGTAAATACCCGCAAAGGCGCTGTGCGGTACGTACCCAGCATGTTCATCAGCCTTGCGGGCATACTGTTACCGACAAACAGCTGCCCGGCTGCCTGCTGCAACACCCGATGACAAATGCCCAGCTCTGAAAAGGTGTTACAGCGTTGATTCACGATATCGCTGATGCGCTGTTGGCACTGGTTAAGCTGGTGCCAAGGCGTGCGCTCAGCACCTGTCCCAGTCTCACGCTCATGTTTATTTTCAGGTTCAAGCGCGGCCACCACAGCCTCGGGCGGGCAAACGAAGCGGCGCTTAACGCTGTAATCAGGGTCGAGCCGCTGGGGGCGCGAGTCCACCAGCCAAACATCCTGCCACGAATGGCGAGCAATAAACTGCGTCAGGCGCTTGGAGATAAGACGCCCACCAAATTGCAGCAACACATCGGCCCGCTCCAACTCCTCGACAAAATGTGGATCGTGCAGCGCCAGGTCAAAATGAATCACGTTTTGGCGGTCAAAACGTATCTGGCTTTGTAGATCCGCCAACAGTGGCCAGCCTAATCGACGTGATAACGTCACCACCTGCTGCGCCTGGTGCGGGTCATCTATACATCCCGCCACGATAACGCCTCGCTGACACGAAAAATCTGCCCACTCGGTAGAAAACACAGGCGCTTGCGTACTGGATACCCACTGGCTCCACGGCACTGAAGAGGCCAACCAGCTTCCGAGAGGCGCCAGATAATCCGAGGCATCCTCTCTCTGGTGGCCGGGGTAAAGAGGCTCGCGGTAGCGGCAGTTAAAATGCACAGGGCCTGGCGTACGCTGCTGTTGATCAATGGACTGATCAATAGTGCTGAGTAGAAACGCGGCGTTCAGTTCGGGGCCAGGTAGCGGAAGGTCGTGATGCATCACGGTGTGACGAGCAAAGATGTCGCGCTGGTCGATGGCCTGATTACTGCCGTTATCCAGTAATTCAATAGGACGGTCGGCTGAGAGCACTACCAGCGGCACACCCATTAATTTGGCTTCCACAACGGCAGGATACAGATTGGCAACCGCCGTACCCGAGGTGGTGATAACCGCTACCGGGCGGCCGCTTCCGCGCGCAAGACCCAGTGCCATAAAGGCCAGGCCACGCTCGTCAAAATGGCAGTGGCAGCGAAGCCCGGCATGCTCGCTGGCCGCCATGGTGAGCGGCGACGAGCGCGAGCCAGGCGCCAGCACAACGTCGCGCATGCCCAAGCGGTAAAGCTCCTCAAGCAGCAGCGCGGCCCACACATGGTTAAAGGTAGCGTGCTGAAGCGGAAAGCCGCGCGGCATGGCGTTCGCGGTCATTGGTATTACCCCATGTTGAGCAGCGACATAATGTCGGCAATTTTGTTGTCCAGCTCGCGCCACTCTGCATCAGGCTGAGAGCCCGCGACAATGCCCGCACCGGCATAAAGGCGAATTTCATTAGCGCCGATATGAGCACACCGGATCGCCACCGCAAGCTCCGTACTGGCCAGGCTCACCCGGCCAAACACACCGGCGTACCAGCCCCGCTGGTGGCGTTCGTGCTGTCGAATAAACGCCAGCGCCAATGCGCGAGGAACACCGCCTACCGCTGGAGTAGGCGGCAAACTGGCAAGCAGCGCCTGGTCCGTCACCGTGTGGTGCAACTCAGCATGAATAAGGCGGCGGATATGCTGCACAGAGCGCAGCTTGAGAACATGGGCCTCCCCGGTTTGAACAACGTGGGACAAGGGCTCAAGCTGGGCAAGAATATCCTCATAAACGCACTGGTTCTCCAGGCTATTTTTCGTATCCGCCAGCAGTGCCTCGGCAAGGTGTTGGTCCTGCTGTGCATCAGCGCCACGTTGGATGGTGCCCGCTAGCGCCTCGGTTACCAGCTGCGTACCTTCTCGCTGATAAAGGCGCTCCGGTGGGCAACCAATAAAGGCGATCTCTGAATCCCACTGAATGCCCAGTTGAAAGCACGCCGCCGCCTCTGCCTGCCAGCGTTCCAGCAGTGCCCAGGGCGATGGTGTTTTCGATGCGTCGTCCGCGATGACCAAGCGCGTCTCTCGCGATAACACCACTTTGGGTGTGTGGCACAGCTGATCAGCGTGGGTCACCTGGGATACCCACGCTGACCACTCCTGCTGGGCAGGGGCGTCATAACGTAAATAGGCATGCGGACGCAGAGGGGGTAGCGGTTGTTCTTGCTGGAGACTGGCTAAAAAGGCGCGGGCTTCGGCTATTTCGTGATCGCCGCAGCGATCGTCAAGGCGCAGATTGAGCGTCAATAGCGTCCTCTGTTGTGAGCGCTTGAGCTCAACACGCGGCAATATAAAACAGCAGTTTTTGAAATGTGCCCAGCCGGGCGATGTAGCATCAAACGCCATACCGCCGAAATAGTCCGGCTGCTCACCTGGCAAGGTCGCGAGTTTGGCAAGGTCGGCCTGCAGCATCTCAAGCGAGTCGGCCGCGCTGACCACACCTAACGTAGCGTACTCAGGTGCACCGGTGTCACGCGCTTTCCAGTAGCCGCGCGGAAAAACCGTTTGCGCTTCCAACCATCCCATCAGGCTATCAACGCGGTAAGGCACGCTCAGGCGTATAACACCCTGAAGGGACGACACAGACAATGCATCAAGCCGGTCCATAAGCTCAGCGACAGCGCTTTGGCTGTTCATATGCGCCAACCCGTAAGCGACGCTGCTGCCTGTTACCCAGCGCATGTGTTCAGACAATCAGTGGCCCCGCGTCTCAGGTAAACCGGATGCGGCGCGCAATGCCCAGCCTCTGCTTGATATAGGGCAGAACCCAACGGTCCCCCCCAAAATGGCCAGCGTTCGCGCCCGCTACCAGCAAGAAAAAGGTTAACGCAATCATCCATGGGTTGGTGGAGACCGTACCCGCCATCAGAAACGACATATTCATTACAATAGCGAAGAAGCCTGCAAAGGAGGTCAGCATCCCCACGATCAAGCCCAACCCCACGAGTATTTCGCCCAGTGGGATCACCACATTAAACATACCCGCATAGGGCAGCGCAAAATGCTCCAAAAAAGCAACGTAGTTGGGATACACCATGCTCCCTTCCCGCATCACAGGATTCGCCACCGCGTTACTCAGGAACCCTTGCGCATCAAAACCGCCCGTCAGTTTGCCGATTCCCAAACTGAGCCAAGTAATCCCAAGATAAAGCCGGAAGGCTAGCCAAACAAGCGCTGCATATTTGCTTTGTCTAAATAAGTCGCCGATCATCAAATTAACTCCTGTTAAGAGGGATTAACAATAGTTTGCGATAAGACACCGCTGCTTCTTTTGACGCAGGTCTGCTTTTTAGCACTTAATAATACAGTGACACGCACGCCCTTTTAGTCATTTAACGTCATCACGACCAGGACACCGAAGCAATGGATCAACCCGACAAGCACCGCCCGTTCCAGGTTTGGTTATTAGCGGCCCGGCCTCGTACGCTTCCCTTGGCATGCGCCTCTATCCTACTTGGTTCAGGCCTTGCGGCGCACGCACAGGGGTTTAATCCGAGCGTGCTACTACTTGCCCTGCTAACGGCGATTGCCCTGCAAGTGCTTTCAAACCTGGCGAATGATTACGGCGACGCGGCGACGGGAGCGGATGATCACCAGCGCATAGGCCCTGTTCGCGCTGTCTCGTCAGGATTACTGAGCCCTCGCGCTATGCGCGGTGGAATGGTGGTGATGGCAGTCGTTGCCGCCCTGTGTGGGCTGTTGCTACTGCTGACGGCTTTTGGCAATCAGTGGACGTCCATTCTCATCTTTATTCTTCTGGGTGCTGCCGCGCTGCTGGCCGCGGTCACGTATACCGTAGGGCTGGGCGGTACGCCGTATGGCTATCGTGGACTGGGAGATATTGCGGTCTTTATCTTCTTCGGCTTGTTAGGGGTTCTCGGCACGTACTACCTGCATGCACAACAACTGGACGGGCTTACACTACTGCCCGCGGCCGCTTGCGGGTTGCTGTCAACCGCTGTATTGAACGTGAATAACGTGCGCGATATCGAAAGCGACGCGCGCAACGGCAAGATCACCCTGGCGGTGCGCTTGGGCCGCGCTAACGCCATTACCTACCACTGGATATTGCTGGCAATGGCGCTGCTGCTCACCGTGATTTATCTGGTCGCACTGCCCGCCCCCTGGCTTAGCTGGAGCTGCCTACTGGTTGCCAAACCGTTAGCAGATGCTGCCAGAACGCTACACCACGCCACCGACGGTGAAACGCTTACCGGCATGCTGAAAAAAACCGCGCTATCGACGCTGATTTACAGTGTACTACTATCACTCGGCCTGGCGCTCTATTAAAGAGGCCAAGCCGCTGGCCCCGTGCTTAAAGCACGACCTCATACCCTTCAAATTTGGGCCGGCCCAGATAGATACCTTCCGGTGACTTGGCGCCCGCATGAGCCTTGCGAAACGCCTCTGACTGGGTCCAGGCGCGGAAAGCCGCTTCCGACTCCCATACACTGTGAGAAATAAATACGGTGTGCTCGTCCTGGCTTGCGCCCTGCAACATCTTGAACTGCTTGAAGCCGGGTACTTCATTCAAGTGCGAATCACGCTTACGCCACACCTCTAGAAAATCCTCTTCGCGGCCTGGGGCAATCTGAAAACGGTTCATGGCGATATACATGACAACTCTCCTGCTGGGTTGATCCTGCCAAGTTAGTTACGCGGCGACAACTTGATGGTAACGTCACCATCAAGTAACGAACAGCTTAGGCTTTTGAAGAAAGCTGCTTGCGCTGCTGATAGTGCCCACGCTCTATTATCTGCCAACACCAGCGGATGCCAACAAGCCTGAAGTGCTGGATTAACCTTCTCGTTGCCTGATCGGCAGCCAGTGGTTTGGCTGTCGCCGGTTGATCCCCTAGCCCGCCCCCCCCAGCAGGCAAATGCTGTTGGCGGGGGCGGGCTATAGATGCCTAACGCGGCGTATTAGCCAAGCGCTTCCAGCGACTGCTCGATAATGCTCAAGCCTTCTTCCAGCACTTGAGAAGACACGGTCAACGGCACCAGAATACGGATGCTGTTGCCATAGAAGCCACAGGAAAGCAGGATCAACCCTTTCTCGCGCGCTTTCGCACAAACTTGCTGGGTCATCGCAGTGTCGGGCTTGCCGTTACTATCCAAAAGCTCGAACGCGGCCATGGCGCCCAGCTGGCGGCCATGAGCAACCGCGGGGAAGTGCTCTTCCCATACGCCAAAACGTTCAGCCAGCAGGCGGCCCATCTGCGCGCTGCGCTCAAGGATATTTTCTTCCTCAATCACGTCAATGACCGCCAGCGCCGCCGCGCAGGAGAGCGGGTTGCCGCTGTAGGTGCCGCCGAGCGAGTTGGGGCCGGAGGCATCCATTACCTTGGCCGAACCCACAACCGCTGAAAGCGGCATGCCGTTGGCTAGGCTCTTGGCGGTGGTCAGGATGTCCGCCTCGATACCGCTATGTTCGAGGGCAAACAGCTTGCCGGTACGCGCAAAGCCGGACTGCACTTCGTCAGCAATCAGCAGAATACCGTGCTCGTCGCACAGCGCGCGCAGCGCTTTCAGGTAATCCGGTGAGGCGATATAGAAGCCGCCTTCGCCCTGTACCGGCTCGATCACAATCGCCGCTGTGCGGTGCGGGGCGATGTCGGTCTTGAACAGCGTACGAATGGCATCGAGCGAAGCTTCTTCGCTGATACCATGCAGCGGATTAGGGAACGGCGCGCGGAACACATCGCCGGGCATGGGGCCGAAGTCATTCTTGTAGGGCAGCACCTTACCGGTCATGGCCAGCGTCATCATCGTGCGGCCGTGAAAGGCACCGTCAAAGGTGATGATGCCGGTACGGCCAGTAGCGGCGCGGGCAATCTTCACGGCGTTTTCCAGCGCCTCGGCACCGGTATTGACCAGCATCGCCTTGCGCTCGGGCCCGCGTACCGGGGTCAGCTCGCAGAGTTTCTGGCACAACTGAACGTAAGGCGCGTAGGAGATTACCGCCGCGCTGGTATGCATGACCTTATGTAGCTGCGCTTCTACCGCTGCGACGATTTTCGGGTGGCGATGGCCCAGGTTGAGCACACCGATACCGCCCGCGAAATCGATCCAACGGTTGCCATCGGCATCCCACAACTCGGCGTTCTCAGCGCGCTCGGCAAAGGCCGTATTTGGAGTCGCTGCACCGTTGGCTACATAACGGTTTTTCAGTTCGTTCAATTCGTGATTGGTCATGTTCATTCCCCTTATAAGCCGCCGACGCAGACGTATTTCAATTCAGTAAATTCATCGAGACCGTGGTGAGAGCCTTCGCGGCCCAAGCCGGACTCTTTTACACCGCCAAACGGCGCAAGCTCAGTCGAGATCAGCCCTTCATTGACGCCGACCATGCCGTATTCAAGCGCTTCCATGGTGCGCCAGATACGGCGGTAATCCGTGGCGTAGAAGTAGGCCGCCAAGCCGAACGGCGTATCGTTAGCCATCTGGATGGCCTCTTCATCGCGCGTAAACCGGAACACCGGCGCGACGGGGCCAAACGTTTCTTCATCAGCCACGGCCATGGCGGTCGTCACATCGGCGAGTACCGTAGGCGTAAAGAAGCGAGCACCGGCTGCGTGGTGCTCGCCGCCGCACATCAGGCGCGCACCTTGGTTCATGGCGTCGTCCACGTGGCGCTGCACTTTATCGACCGCGGCCTGATTGATCAGCGGGCCAATGACGCTGCCGTCTGCCAGGCCGTCGCCTACTTTCAGCGTTTTTACCCGCTCGGTAAGCTTGCTGACGAACGTATCGTAAATGCCATCCTGGACCAGAAAGCGGTTGGTGCAAACGCAGGTCTGCCCGGCGTTACGAAATTTGGAGGCGATCGCACCATCGACAGCGGCATCTACATCGGCGTCGTCAAACACGATAAACGGCGCGTTGCCGCCCAGCTCCATGGCGGTTTTCTTGACCGTGCTTGCGCACTGGGCCAGCAGACGCTTGCCCACCGGCGTGGAGCCGGTGAACGATACCTTGCGTACCCGCGGCTCGGTGGTCAGCACTTCGCCTACCGCTACCGGTCTTGAGGCGGTGACTACATTGATAGTCCCCGCGGGTAGGCCCGCTTCCAGCGCCAGATAGGCCGCGGCCAGCGCTGTTAAAGGCGTGGCTTCAGCAGGTTTGATCACCACGGTGCAGCCGGCGGCGAGTGCCGGGGCGCACTTGCGGGTAATCATCGCCAGCGGGAAGTTCCACGGAGTAATCGCGGCGACCACGCCGATCGGCTCGCGCAGTACCAACAGACGCTTGTCGGCGCCGTGGCTGGGCAGGGTCTCTCCGGCCATGCGCTTGGCTTCTTCAGCGAAAAACTCGATAAACGAGGCGCCGTAAGTCACTTCGCCCTTGGCTTCCGCCAGCGGTTTGCCCTGCTCAAGCGTCATCAACCGCGCAAGATCGTCAGCATGTTCGGTGATTAGTTCAAACCAGCGGCGCAGCAGCGCTGAGCGCTGTTTGACCGGGGTAGCGCGCCAAGCGGCACCGGTTTCATAAGCGGCAGCGACGGCATCACGGGTATCTTCCGCGCCAAGCTCTGCGACACGGGCAATCGTCTCACCGGTGGCGGGGTTATCCACAGCAAAGGTTTCTTTTCCGGTGCGCCATTCGCTACCGATCAGGGCGGGAACGGCGTCGTGCAACCACTGTTCGATAAAGCTCATACAATGCTCCTCTATCTCAGGTTCATGGGCTCAGGTTCATAGGCTCGTAGGACGGCTTATAGATCCGCCATCATGTGCTGGTCGCTATAGGCGCGGCCGTAGGTGAACAGCGCGTGGATATACAGCGCGATGCCCAGTACCGACCAGCCGGCAAAAATGCTCCACTCAGCAGCGCTCAGCGCCGCTGGGCTTCCGGGCAAATAGAGGCAAGCCATACCGAAGGAAAGAACGATAGCCAAGGTACCGCATAGTTTGCCGTGGCGGATGCGGAACGGGCGCGGCATATCCGGCTCGCGCACACGCAATACCACAAAGGAGATCGCCACAAACAGATAGGCGATCACGATACCCAGACCGCCAGCGTTAACGATCCACACCAGCGCCGGGCGGCCAAAGAACGGCGCGATGCAGGAAAGAAAGCCCATCAGGAAGATAGCGTTGGTAGGCGTTTTATAGCGCGGGTGCAGCTTGCCAAAGGGGGCCGGCAGCATGCCGGCTTTAGCCAGGGCATAGATGGCCCGCGAGCCGCCAATGTAGAACGCGTTCCAACTGGTAATGATGCCCGCGATACCGGCCATGACCATCAGATTGCTGGCCCAGGGAGCATTAAACAGCGCGCCCATGGCGTCCGGTACACTTAAGGAGCTTGCGGCAAGCTCAGAACTGTCAAGCGCAAGGCTGGTCGCCAGAATGATCAGCGCATACCACACGACCGCCAGAATGACCGAGAGCATCAGCACCTTGCCGATGGCCTTATAAGGCAGATTGATCTCTTCTGCGGCCTGGGGAATCACGTCAAAACCCACAAACAGAAAGGGCACCATGACCAGCACTGCAATGATTCCGGCTACGGTACCGTTATCGCCATGGGCAAAAAGCGGCAGCATGTTGATGGTTTCGCCTTCAAACAAGGCACCGGTCACAAACATCACGCCTGCCAGGAGAATCATGCCGGTAACGACTTTCTGTACCAGCGAGGCGGTAGTAACGCCAAAGTAGTTGATCAGCATCATGGCAAGCGAGCCACCCACACCTACGGCCACCCAGGTGGCTTTTACTTCCCAGCCGGCAATCGTCCACAGGTGCCCGACGGCGTAGTTAGGCGCTAAGTGTTCGATAACCGTGGGCAGTGCGACGGCTTCAAACGCCACCACGCTTAAGTAGCCAAGAATGATCGCCCAGGTGCATAAAAAGGAGGGCAAATGACCCAGAGCGCGATAGCTATAAACGTGCTCGCCGCCCACTTTGGGCATGGCGGAGGCGAGTTCGGCGTAGGTCAGGCCCACGAGTACAATGGCTAAACCGCCCACGATAAAGGCTAGAATAGCGCCCAAGCTGCCAGCCGATTGAATCGCCGTGCCGGTAAGAACGATCCAGCCCCAGCCAATCATGGCTCCAAAGGCGAGTGCCAATACATCGCCACGGGCGAGTACCCGTACGAGCTTATCCTGTTCAGAAGAGGGAGTGTTCATGGCAAGATTCCTGCAGGTTATTGGATGTTGTCGTTGGCGCTCTATGGCGCAGTATCCTGATGCCGTTTCAACGGTATCTAAACACGCTAGCAGGCTGGACGCAGAACGCGTACACACCACTTTCGTGTTTGACTAGACCACTTTTCACGCGCACCAGCTTGGTGCGCAATTGACTCGCGTTAATCGTTTGAAAGCTTGCGCTATTAGGGCTTTTGGAGGAGGTAAAGGAGCTTTTCATGGAGCGTGAACAGGTCGTGCACCAACTTGTGCATCTTTATGCACTCCAGCCCGAACGGCTAAGCAAGCAGGTGCGTATCGAACAGACACTGCGCTATGCGATTACCCAGGAGTGGCCTGCGGGGATGCGCTTACCGGCTCACCGCAAGCTAGCGGAAGGCCTAGGTGTCGCCCGTCAGACACTGGCATTAGCGATCAATACGCTACTTAACGAAGCCTTGCTTAAAACGGCCCACGGCCAAGGCACCTGGTCCCGCAAACCAGCAACCAAACCTGCTGTTTTTACTCAGGAGCGTCCACTTTCCCAACGCGCACAGAAAGTGCTCCAAGGCCCAGGAGCCAGCCTTATCCAAAGCGGGGCTTTTGTGCCCGGCATCCCGGATATCGCCCAGTTCCCCATGCGTAAGTGGCGCCAGCTGTATGCCAGCGTGACCGTGCCGCAAAACGCTTTGCTGCTCTCCTACTCGACCGGCGGCTATGGGCCGTTAAAGCGTGCGATACGTGATTTTCTGGAACGCTGGCGCAATATTCGCTGCGACATTGATCAAATTATTATTACCGATGGTACGCACAACGGTATTGAACTGTGCGCCATGGCCTTGGCGGATGTTGGGGATACCGTGGTAATGGAATCGCCCTGCTACTGGGGGGCACGCAACGTATTTACCGCCGCGGGTTTAAACATTGAAATGTTGCCGTGGCAGCCCGGCCAGGGCCATAGCCTGCCCGCAACGTCTGGCCCTGTGCAGCTTACTTATCTCACTGGCTCCCACCACTATCCGCTCAGTGTGCCTACCAGTGCCCACGACAAGCAGCGCCTATGCGATGCATTAGCGCCTGCGTACATCATTGAAGATGATTACGAGTTCAGCCGCGACGACCATACCAATCTGCTGTTTGATCCACAGTCTGAGCGTCACTTTTTGGTTGGCTCTTTTTCCAAAATGATGTTCCCCGGACTACGGCTGGGCTATTTGGTAGTACCGCGTCAACTATCCGAACCCATGAATCGTCTGCGTAGCGAGCTGTTTCGTGAGGGGCGCATGCTGGACCAGGCGGTGCTTGCCCAGTTTATCTTCGATGGTGATCTTGACGCTTGGTGCCGCCGTATTCAGCGCGACTACCTAGGCCGCCAGCAGGTGATGCATGATCAACTGCGTACCTTGCCGCAAGTGAAGCGTATTTCACCGCCCAGTAGTGCCATCAGCCTGTGTGTAGAATTTGAACCGCCTATTGATGACGTACAGCTTGCCCAAGCGCTGCTTAAGGAGCATTTGATCGTGCGTCCTTTAAGTCCGGTATGCGCCGCGAATGATTCACGCGCTGGCTTGGTAATGGGAGTGGGTATGCTTTCAGGTGAAACGCTGGCCCGCGAGGCGCAGCGGCTGCGCCGCTGTCTGGAAAACCTGTTACCCTAGCCGCTTATAAAAGCCTGATATTAATAATCATAAAAAAGTCAGTGACGACAATATTATCCACAAGGAACTCATCATGCTGCGCCCTGTTGATAGTTTTTCCGCTGCGACTTTATCTTGGTGCATAATATTACGCACCTGGGGACTGGTAGGCATCGTTCTGCTGCTCTCTGGGTGTGCGACCTTTGCCCCCAACCCACCACAAGACCAGAGTAATATTTGCGAAATTTTCCGCGAACAGCCCACCTGGTACGACTACGCGCGCGACTCTCAGGAGAAGTGGGGAACACCCATTGCGACACAAATGGCGTTTATTCAGCAGGAGTCTTCCTTTAAAAGCCACATTCGTCCTGACCGCAAGTATTACCTGGGCTTTATCCCCGGCCCCCGCCCCTCTTCGGCAAAAGGTTATGCCCAAGCGCAAGACCCGGTATGGGGAGAGTACCGAGAGCAGGCAGGTAGCTTGTTTGCGCGCCGCACCAGCATGAAGCACGCCACCGACTTCATCGGCTGGTACAACCACCGATCTCAGCAACAAGCAGGCATTTCATTAACCAATCCTGAGCATCTCTATTACGCCTACCACGAGGGCGCAGGCGGGTATCGACGTGGCACGTACCGAAATAAGCCTCAGGTAATCAACGCAGCACGGCAAATCGTCACTCGCACAAACCGTTATCAATCCCAGCTCAATGCCTGTGAAGCCGAGTTTCAATGCCGCCGCTTTTATCAAGTCTGGCCCTTTTGCCGTAGCTAAGAAGTTTTATTATGTCCCTACTAATCGGTTCGTTCTTTGTTTTTGTAGTTTTTTTTACCTCGATGTTATCGGGTATCTTCGGCATGGCGGGCGGGCTGGTACTGATGTGGTTTCTGCTGCTCGCGTTCCCGGCGGCCAGTGCCATGGCCGTGCATGGGGCCATTCAACTGACCGCTAACGGGTCGCGGGCATGGTTATCGCGGCGGTTTATTGTCTGGCGAACGGTCGCGTTTATGACGCTAGGCGTAATAAGCGCCGCCGGGCTACTGATGCTGCTCGGCTATAGTGCTAATGCCGCCACGGTGTCACTGTTAATTGGCTTGATGCCCATTCTGGTGTGGATGCCCAAACGTTGGTTCCATCTCAACGCCAACCGAACGAGCCACGCACTGCTTTGCGGCATGGCATCGGGTGGGTTAACCATTGCCGCTGGGGTGTCCGGACCACTGATCGATATCTTCTTTGTACGCTCTCGAATGGACCGTCGTGAAGTGGTGGCCACTAAAGCAATGATTCAGGTGGTCGCCCATAGTATTAAGATTCTCTTCTACCTGAGTGCTGCGTTGGCACTGGGCGCTGGGGATTGGGGCATGGTATTGCTGGCTGCGCCGTTGGCTATCCTGGGCACTCAAGTAGGGACACATGTGTTACATCGCCTTACCGATGCCAACTTCCGTACATGGACACGCTGGATTGTGACCGGTATTGGCATTTTCTATTTTGCCCAGGGGGCATATTTGTTGAGTCAGTAAATTGACCGTTCCGGCGTGAGTACATTAAGGCGCATACCATTTATTGACACCTCCATTAACTGGCGCTATCGTCTCGATAGATGAAAATGAGAAACACTCTCTTTCTCTTATCGACGACTTGTTGACGAAGTGCAGGCAAATGACATGACCAGTGAGCAGCGACAGCTTCGCCAAACTCTTGGGTTCTTACGAACCTCGTTCGAGGCGATTCAACACTCAATTGCAGGCCGCCTAAACGACCCGCTGCCCTGCTGGCTGGATACAGGGATGCTTTCGATGCTGGCCGGAGAACTTAACCGCTGCTGCAAAGAGGCCAAACCGCTATTTTCCCCTCAGGTAGTTGAGCAAATTTTTCTCGCCGCCCAACAGTGCGAGCTACTGCTGAAACAGTGCCCTGGTGTACTCAGTAGCGCTATCTGCCACCGGCAGTTAGCCGCGATTATGCTCCCGCTCAACAATGCCCTTCAGCTAATCGTCATGCCTCCTAAGCGGCGCTGGCCTTGGCAACGAGATTGAGTACATCACTACTCAGACACTTCATTAGTCCGCCACGCTGTTAATCGACTGCGCCATCAATGAGTCATTCAAACCCCATCTTTATCAAGGTGGGGTTTTGTTTTGTGCCTGGTGGCCTCATAACAAACCACACAGAAGAGTGGTTGGCGCTTACTAGTAAACTGGTCTATTCTGTCATCACTTTGAAGCAGTGCACGCAACAGGAGTTAGCTGAATGGCATTTGAAGCACTTTTTACCCCGGCCCAACTCGGTAGTCTGTCGATTCCTAACCGCGTCATCATGGCGCCGCTCACTCGCGCACGCACACCGGATAGCGTGCCTGGCAAACTGCAGCAAGCCTACTATGGGCAGCGGGCTGGTTCAGGCCTGATTATTAGTGAAGCAACCAATATCTCTCCCACTGCCCGTGGTTACGTCTACACCCCAGGCATTTGGACCGATGAGCAGGAAGCGGGCTGGAAGGAGGTCGTCAACACGGTGCATGCCAAAGGTGGCCGAATTGCTCTGCAACTTTGGCACGTTGGGCGTGTTTCCCACGAGATGGTGCAACCCAATGGCGAACAGCCGGTCGCGCCCAGTGCGCTTAAAGGTGAAGGCGCCCAGTGTTTTGTTGAGTTTGAAGACGGTAGCGCAGGCCAGCACCCCACCAGCACACCGCGCGCGCTGGAAACCGACGAGATCCCCGGCATTGTGGATGACTACCGCCAAGCGGCGGTGCGTGCCAAGCGTGCGGGTTTCGACATGATCGAAGTGCACGCGGCCAATGCGTATTTGCTGAATCAGTTCCTGGCCACCGGCACTAACCAGCGTACCGACCAATACGGTGGCTCGCTGGAAAACCGTGCGCGCTTCCCGCTGGAAGTGGTCGATGCCGTTGTTGGCGTATTTGGCGCTGACCGAGTTGGCATTCGTATGACGCCGTTTATCGAGCTGTTTGGATTAACCGACGACGAGCCTGAAGCGATGGCGCTCTATATGGCGGATCAGCTTTCCAAGCGTGGCCTTGCCTATTTGCATCTTAACGAGCCTAACTGGGCCGGTGGCGACATTCAGTTCCCTGACGGTTTTCGCGAGCAGATGCGTGAGCGCTTTAGCGGCAGCCTGATCTACTGCGGTAACTATAACGCCGAACGTGCCGAGGCCCTGCTCGATTCAGGTAATGCGGAAGCCGCCGCCTTTGGCCGTCCGTATATCGCCAATCCCGACCTGGCTGAGCGTTTTTATAAGAACTCACCATTGAATGAGCCTGATCACGCCACCTTCTACGGTGGCGACGAGAAAGGCTATACCGATTACCCATTTATGGATAACGGTTATGATCGTATTGGTTAATATGCCGACGTAAATTGCGTGTTCATAACAGCAAAAAGCACCACTTGTGTGGTGCTTTTTGCATATATCTTAGTGCTAGAACGCTGTTAATATACAAATTCTGGTTACCAGTTCACTTAAACGTCATAACTACCGCTGCTTTTTAAACAGGTTTGAATGCCGATGGATAATAATAACACCACTGTATTACTACTTTCTGTGGCCTCATTGCTACTGGCTGGCATTGCTACCGCTATTTTTATCTACATTGTGGTGCCTTGGCATAAGCGTCGGCGCGCCCGCGCTATCGCACGCAAAATAGCGGCTAAAGCCGCCGCAACCCCGCCAACGCCTGAACCTATCGTTGAGCCAGAAGCAGCAGCTAAGCCCGCCCAAACGTTTAAACAGCATTCGCTGTTTATTCTTTTTAATCAGCCGGGAGAGAGTACTGACCAGCGTTTGGCCGAGTGGCTGAAAAGCCATAATGCCCAGTACGATTCGCTCAAGCACGTGTTTTTGATTAGTGGCCAACAGCCTGCCAACCCCATCACCGTCACGAATGCTTTTTTGCTGGGTGAGCTGCCCGACTTGTACCGGGATGAGCAAGGCACTGAAGCGGTTCGGGGTATCAGCTTGATCGTTAAACCACCGCTGCACAAACGCCGTAATCAGCAGATGCACGTGTATGTGGAGCTTGCCAAAGAAGTAGGCAGCCTTTTAAACGCGGATGTATTGGATATCCACCACCAGCCGGTAACGGAAGCGACCTACGCCACCATTATCGGCTGATGAGTTCACGCTCAATACCTTAGCCGTTGATGAGTGCGCTGTTTACACCACGCCCTGGCTGCGCAGGTAATCGTCATAGCTGCCGCTGAAGTCGACAATGCCGTCGGGCTGCATATCGATAATACGTGTGGCGAGCGACGACACGAACTCGCGGTCGTGGCTGACAAACATCAGCGTACCAGGATAGTTTTCCAGCGCCAGGTTTAGCGCCTCAATGGACTCCATATCCAGGTGGTTGGTCGGCTCATCCATCAGCAGTACATTGGGGTTGGTCAGGGTTAACTTGCCAAACAGCATGCGCCCCTGCTCACCACCGGAAATGACCTTGATGGACTTTCCAATATCGTCGCTTGAGAACAGCATGCGCCCCAGCGCGCCGCGTACGACCTGCTCGCCACCCTGGGTCCACTGTCCCATCCACTCGAAGAGTGTCATATCGACGGCAAAGTCGTCGGCATGATCCTGGGCAAAGACGCCTACTTCGGCCGCATCGGTCCACTTCACTTCGCCTTTATCGGGGCGCAGATCACCTGCCAGGGTTTTCAGCAGGGTCGTTTTGCCTATACCGTTGGGGCCGATGATCGCAATACGCTCACCGGCTTCGACGGTCATGGAGAAGCGCTCAAACAGCGGCGCACCGTCATCGTAGCCTTTGGTAATCGCGTCAACATTGACCGCATTACGGTGAATCTTCTTGTTCTGGTCAAAGCGGATAAACGGACTTACCCGGCTGGAAGGCTTGATGTCTTCGAGCTTGATTTTATCGATCTGGCGCGCCCGCGAGGTGGCCTGCTTGGCTTTCGAGGCGTTCGCCGAAAAGCGGCTAACAAACTGTTGAAGCTCAGCAATCTGGGCTTTTTTCTTGGCGTTATCCGAGTGCTGACGCTCACGCGCGGCAGTTGCTGCCGTCATGTAGTCGTCATAGTTACCCGGGAACAGAGTGATCTCACCATAATCCAGGTCCGCCATATGCGTACATACGCTGTTCAGGAAGTGGCGGTCGTGAGAGATGATAATCATGGTGCTGTTACGCGCCGTCAGAATATCTTCCAGCCAACGGATCGTGTTGATATCCAGGTGGTTGGTAGGCTCGTCGAGCAGCAATACATCAGGGTCTGAAAAGAGTGCCTGGGCAAGCAGCACGCGCAGCTTCCAACCGGGAGCCACTTCACTCATTGGGCCGGTATGCTGCTCAATGGGAATCCCCAAGCCCAGAAGCAGCTCACCGGCACGGGATTCGGCAGTGTAGCCATCCAGCTCAGCGAAGCGTACTTCCAGGTCGGCCACGGCCATACCGTCTTCTTCGCTCATTTCCGGCAGGCTGTAGATGCGTTCGCGTTCCGCTGCAACCTTCCAAAGCTCGGTATTGCCCATGATCACAGTGTCGATGACCCGCTCATTCTCATAGGCGAACTGGTCCTGGCGCAGCTTGCCCAACCGCGTGCTGTTATCCAGCATGACCTGGCCGGAGGTTGGCTCAAGCTCGCCACCCAGAATCTTCATAAAGGTCGACTTGCCGCAACCGTTAGCGCCAATCAGCCCGTAGCGATTGCCGTTGTTGAATTTGACGGAGACGTTCTCGAACAGAGGCTTGGCCCCGAACTGCATGGTGATATTGGCGGTTGCGATCAAGATGGTGACCCTGGTTAGCGGAGTAATTGCGCGTACAAAGGCTCGCGATTCTACGCGCTCTTGGACAACGTTACACCCTTCGCCTAACGCAGTGTGCTACCGGGCGCGGGCAGCTCCAGCAGAAAGCGTTGCCCATCAATCGCTTGGCATAGCCGAGAGTGCAAAATATCGACAATACCGGAATGTTCACCGACCAGCCTTGTGGCCACAACATTAAGCGCAGGGTGACGCTGTTGAGCGTCCTGGCAAATCTCGGCAATATCACCCTCTTCTCCTGCATGCCTGCCCGGCGAGAGAAACAGCATCGCCAGAACGACCGGCCCATCGTGAAAATCGGGATTATTCAGCAGGTTTTGCAACAGCGGCTCGTTAAAGCGATACGCCTCACCTTCACGCCGTTCCATGGACGCTGCGGCCACGCAAGCAACCTCATCCGCTAACAGCACGCTCAACTGCCCGGCCAGCCGATTGCGCACGGCCGTAACTTCAGGAATAGGGCTGCCATGGTCGACAAGCGCAACCCGGGGGCGCGTATCGTTAAGATGCTCGCGTACGTTGTCAGCCAACAGCCTGGCCAGCCGCAGATCGTTATCCCCCCGTTCGTCCACCAACGGCTGGGCAACTCGCGCACTCACGTTAGGAAAGCGCGCTTGTAGGGTCGCCATACGTTCGGGTAGATAGTCGGTCAAGGCCTTGCTTGGCCCAAAAAAGAACGGCAAAACGATGATCTCGGTAGCCCCTTGCTCCGCGCTGCGCTCGGCGGCTGGCCCAAGGGTAAGTGCGGGAGTGCCCCCTAGTTCATCAGCCGGGATTTTATGGGAGTGGAGCAGTGACGCGGCGCACACCGTCTCGCCTGTTTGTTGGCTGAGCAAGGCCGCTATACGGCGTAAATTGCGGGTGGCGGCCGGGCGTAATGAGCCATTATCGACCAGAAAAATAGCGCGCATGAGTGCTCCAGGGGAGAGTACCCGATCATGTTACCATGGCATTTTAAACCACGTGACGGGGCCCATGTTGATCGATACTACTGCCATCAACCAGCAGCGCCACTGCTTCGATGCAGATGCGGAAATCTGGATTTTCGGGTACGGATCGCTGATCTGGAAAGCGGACTTTCCCTTCCTGGAAAAACGCAGTGCTTATATTACCGGTTGGGAGCGCCGCTTCTGGCAGGGTTCCCATGATCATCGTGGCACGCTGGAAGCGCCTGGTCGCGTGGTCACTCTCACGCCTGTCCCAGGGGCTATTTGCCACGGCATGGCCTACCGCATTACTCCCGAGACGTTAGCGCCGTTGGATCACCGTGAGAAAAATGGCTACTTGCGCGAGTTAACGCCCCTGTTTTTTACGGACAATGTTACGGACAGTGACTCAAGCACTAACGAGGGTGATCAAGCGCAAACGCAAGGGCTGGTGTATCTGGCAACCGACGATAACCCCGCCTTTCTGGGCCCAGCGCCGCTTGATGATATGGCCCGCCAGATTGCTCACGCGTCTGGCCCTAGCGGCCCCAACCGTGACTACCTGGTTAACCTGGCCCAGGCACTGCGGCATTTAAACGTCGATGATGCGCATATTTTCGCGTTGGAGCAGCAGTTAAACCGCCTTTAGTTGCACTATCAATCGTACGGACACTACCAATAGCGCGGATAGCGGCGATGGCGTGCCAGGTTATTAACCAAAATTGCGATCGCCAGCATCACCACGCTGCCCATACCAATAGGAAGCAGCGGGTACCACCAGCCCAGATTATGCACACTGGCACCGCCACCTACCGCAATAAGCGCCGCAGCAGCGCCGGGCGGATGCACCGTATGGGTTAATTGCATAATCAGAATGGAAAGCGATACCGAAAGCGCCATGGAAAGAGGCGTTGCCCCCAAAAGCTGGTAACAGCCCACCCCAATACACGCTGACAGGACACTGCCAAACAGCACATGGCTGGGCTGCGCAAACGGACTTTCCGGTGCGGCATAGATCAGTACCGACGTTGCCCCAAACGAACCCACAATCAGCAACTGCTGGGAAAGCCATGCCGAGCTTAACCAGCAAATCACCGCCATACCGGTAAATGCGCCCAACCATGACCATACAGCATCCTGCCAACCTACCCGATTGCGCTGAATACGTTCGCCCCGCATTTTGCCAAGATACGTTTTCATCTCGCTCTCATTGCACTAAAGAAGTGCGAAATGATGGCAAATTGCACCAAATAGGCAAATGATAAATGGTCATAGCGTTATGAATACGTTTCAAAACATTAACGAGTGAAACGATTAACGCCATTAATACAGATACTTAGCAAGCTTACTTAAGCATCTTAATACTGAGACTGATTACATAATGAGCCAAGAAAGAATAAATAGCGCCAACAAAATCCGTACAATGGCGCCAAACAGTGACCCGCGCAGCAGCGCTCGTACACCACCCCACAATAGATAAAGCCCTATGATTAACACCAGAAGGCTAAAAAATGACGCGTTGATCCCCAGCGAACGACTGAGCCCATCGACAAACTCTTCAAGGGCACCGAAGAAATTGGTAAAAATAGCCAATAGGAACTCAACCACCGTACGAATTGCATCGCCGATGGTTTCCCCCACCCTGTCAAAAAAACCATTTGCCTGCATGCAATATCCCCAAACGTAACCATCGTGTTGGTTGGCATTGTCAGCTAAAACCCAGCAACGGGCAAAATAATGCGCTCGGCACATGCACATACCAACGACGTTGAGTCGCTGGCTGTGCTCTTATCTAGCCAGGCTGGCCGCGAAGATACAGAGTCAAATAGCCATTAAGCCTTCAAGAAGCCAAGCGAAACAGGCTACATTAGGACTGAATCTATTGTGTCCGCCCAATAAAGGAGTCTTCGCAATGCCCAGCGTTTTAATTACCGGTGCAACATCCGGCTTTGGTAAGGCCGCCGCCCAGCGTTTTGCAAAAGCAGGCTGGTCATTGATTTTGACAGGCCGCCGGGAAGAGCGCTTGAAAGCGCTTGAGAGCGAGCTTTCACAGCAGGTGCCGGTATTAACCCTGACACTTGATGTACGCGATAGCGACGCGGTCACCAACGCTATCAGCAATTTACCCGAGCGCTTTTTGCCGCTCACCTGCTTGATCAATAATGCAGGCCTGGCACTGGCGCCCGAGCCTGCGCAGCAGGTCGACCTCAACGACTGGCATACCATGATTGATACCAACATCACCGGGCTGGTCAACGTCACTCACGCCGCGATGCCATTGCTACTGGCGCATGGTAAAGGTGCCAGCATCTTGAATCTTGGTTCTGTAGCAGGCCAGTGGCCTTACCCTGGCGGCCATGTATACGGCGCCTCCAAAGCGTTTGTTCAACAGTTTAGCTACAACCTGCGCTGCGATTTATTAGGCACTGGCGTACGGGTTACCGACCTTGCCCCGGGCCTGGCGGAAACCGAATTCACCCTGGTGCGCACGAAAGGCAATCAGGAAGCCTCCGATGCTCTGTATCGCGGTACTACACCGCTTCAGGCCGAAGACATTGCCGAGCAGCTCTACTATCTCGCCACGCTGCCCGCGCATATTAATATTAACCGCCTGGAAATCATGCCCGTGCGCCAGGCATGGTCGCCGCTTAATGTTGACCGCGACCCTGTATAACATCGCAATCCACTAACACGCGTCTGCTTTTTATGCTGCTGCACGGGTGATACAACGCTTCTCCTTCACCAGTATTCACTCGTACAGCAGCCCTTTATTAGGCTTCTCTGCCTGTCCTTTTTTGCTGGCTAACCCGCTATTCTCACGCGCTTTTCTCCAAGCCTTCACCTTATGTCTACCCCTGCCACGCTTGACCTAAATATTTTAAACCTCTATTTGTTATATATAACAAGGCGCCTAATAAATTTCTCTACGCCGTCAAGCGTGCCCTGCCAAGGGACCGCCCATCCAGAGGTCGATGTGCATGAATGTGAACATGACGTTTCTTCAAGGGCTACTCTCCAATATCAGTACGCGTACACGTCTCTTGGGTAACGCGTCTAACACCGCACAAAGCAGTGGTGCGCACTTGCAAGCTCTCTCATCAGCCTGTGCAACGCTGATGGAGCGTGGCGGTGAAGCCTCCCAGATAATGACCGCCCAGCGTGCGCTCACTCATTATCAGCAGTTGGCGCCTGAAGAGAGACTGGCGTTCTTTTCGCTGCTGGCCAGCGACTATTCCGCTGAGCCTAGCGCCATCCATAGCGCCTACAAAGCGTACTGTGCGTCGGAGGATAACGCCGCGCTGGAACAACTGTTTAACGCTTGTGAACCGCGTCGTCAGGATTTATTGCGCCGTTTGAACCTTTGCCCAGGCGGCACCTTCGAGCTGGTCAAGATGCGTGCCGACTTGCTCAAGCAATTGCGCCATATGCCAGAGCTTGCCGCGCTCAACAGCGACTTCTCGCATCTGTTTAATTCCTGGTTTAACCGGGGGTTTCTGGTGCTGGAAAGCATCGACTGGAATACGCCCGCCGCCGTGTTGGAAAAGCTCATTCAATACGAGGCGGTGCATGCCATCAGCGACTGGCGCGACCTGCGCCGCCGCCTTGATCCAGATGATCGCCGCTGTTACGCCTTTTTCCACCCGGCCACCGGCGACGAGCCGCTTATTTTTGTGGAAGTGGCGCTTTGTAAAGGTATCCCCGACAACGTTCAGCGTATTTTGGAACATGGCGAAGAAGTGCCGCTGGAGGTAGCCGACACTGCGGTGTTCTACAGCATCAGCAACTGTCAGGCAGGACTTAAAGGGGTGTCGTTCGGCAACTTTTTGATCAAGCAAGTCGTACAGGAGCTTAGCCGCGAGCTGCCGCAGTTGAAGAACTTTGTCACGCTTTCGCCGGTACCCGGTTTCGCCGACTGGCTCGCCGAGCAGCGTGCCTCGCAGTCACTGGTACTGTCAGAGACGCTAGGCACCTTTTTACAGGACCATGAAGCAACCGAGCTGCCCGCCGCCGCGCATAAAGAGTTCATGCGCCTGGCCGCCTATTACTTAACCGAGGCCAAGCACCGTAGTGGCCAACCGCTCAATCCGGTCGCGCGTTTTCATTTAGGCAATGGCGCCAGCCTTCATCGGCTGAATTGGCTGGGTGACACCTCATCCAAAGGGCTGCAACAGGCCCACGGCCTGATGGTTAACTACCTCTATCAGTTGGAGCGTATTGAGCAAAACCACGAAGCCTATACTCGCAACCATAGCGTGGTATGTGCCAATGACATTCGCCGTTTAGCCAATCAGGCAGGCCAGTATTTCAACAGTGAAGCGAACGCCTAACAGCGAGCGCTTTGGATAATAAAAAGGACCCTTTCATGAACCACAATCTTTATCTCAAGTTCTATCCGCATTTTGAACGTCAGTCCAATAAGGTGCTGATGGATACGCTCAACGGCAAGCGCTACCGGTACAGCGATGTTCTCGCTACCAGTCGAAAAATGGCCAGCACCCTGCTTGAGCTGGGCGTTTCACCGGGCGACCGAGTGGCCGTACAGGTCGACAAAAGCCCTGAGATCGTGATGCTGTATCTTGCCTGCCTTCAGGTCGGCGCGGTGTATTTGCCACTGAATACCGCCTATACCGACAGCGAAATCGCCTACTTTCTGGAAGATGCCGAGCCACACGTTTATGTTTGCCGCCCAGAGGTGCTGCAACATGCCCGCGCTATCGCCAGCGGCGTTGCCCATGTAGAAAGCCTGGGCACCAACGCCGACGGCAGCCTGATGGAGAAGGTCGACAAGGCCTCCGAAACCGAACAGGTGTGCGAGGTGTCGGCCGACGACCTGGCGGCCATCCTGTACACCTCGGGGACCACCGGGCGCTCCAAGGGCGCCATGCTAAGCCACCAGAACCTGGCCTCCAACAGCCAGGCGTTGAGCGAGGCGTGGCACTATTCCGAGCACGATCATCTGATCCATGCCCTGCCGATTTTCCATACCCATGGGCTTTTTGTAGCGTGCAACATTACGCTAATCAACGGCGCGTCAATGACGTTCCTACCCAAGCTGGACGTGGATGAGCTGCTTGATCTGATGCCCCATGCCAGCGTGCTCATGGGCGTACCCACTTTCTATACCCGCCTGCTCGCTTCGCCGCGTTTAAACCGCGATATCGTTGCCAATATGCGCCTGTTTATTTCGGGCTCGGCGCCGCTGCTGGCGGAAACCCATGAAGCGTTTGAAGCACGTACCGGCCACGCCATTCTTGAGCGTTACGGCATGACCGAAACCAACATGAACACCTCCAACCCCTACAATGGGAAGCGTCGGCCAGGCACCGTGGGCAAGCCCTTGCCGGGCGTAGAAGTACGGATTGCCGACCGCGAAAGTGGCGCCGCACTTGCCCAAGGGGAAACCGGCATGGTTGAGCTACGCGGGCCTAACGTTTTTCAGGGCTATTGGCGCATGCCCGAAAAGACCAAGGCGGAGTTTCGTGATGACGGCTTTTTCATTACCGGCGATTTAGGCCTGATGGATGACCAGGGCTACCTGAATATCGTGGGCCGCGATAAGGACTTGGTGATCTCCGGCGGCTACAACGTCTACCCGAAAGAGATTGAGCAGTTAATTGATGACCTGCCCGGCGTAATGGAGTCGGCCGTTATTGGTGTGCCTCATAGCGACCTTGGCGAAGGGGTCGTCGCCGTGGTGGTCCCCAGTGCTTCAGACGCCATTAGCGAAGCACTGGTACTGGCCGCGCTGAAGGACCAGGTAGCACGCTACAAACAGCCCAAGCGGGTTTTCTTTGCCGATGCGCTCCCTCGCAACGTTATGGGCAAAGTGCAGAAGAATCAGTTGCGTAACACCTACGCTGACACCTTTAAAAAGGAGCACACCGCCGCTAACGCTTGATGCTGGATCCCGCGCCGCAGGGGAAGGGCTAAGCCCTGACTGCGGTTAAAGAAAGCTTCATACAACAACGATAAAACAGGAAGATTGCCATGGTGATTTACGGAGTTGCCCTGCTCGCAGGGTGTATGTTGGGTGGTCTATGGGCTGGTGATGTGCTGGGTATGCTGCTGGGCGTCAATTCCAACGTAGGCGGCGTCGGTATTGCCATGCTGATGCTGATTTTTCTGGGCGGCTACCTGATGGACAAGGGAAAAATGCCCAGCGGTACCGAAAGCGGCATCACCTTCTGGAACGGTATGTATATCCCCATTGTGGTGGCCATGGCGGCGAGTCAAGATGTTGCCGCTGCCTTCGATGGTGGGATGATCGCGCTCCTGGCAAGCCTGGTGGCCGTTGCCGCAAGCTTTGCATTGGTGCCCTTTCTCACTCGTCTCGGTCATCCGAAATCCTCATCCACGACAGCGGTTGCGTCTGCTTCAAGCGCCAGTAAGGCCAGTAAGTCTCGGGTCAAAACCTCTTCATCTTCTCCGGCGTCTGCGCGCACGCGCACGGCCCGCTAACCTGAGGCTATCGTTATGATTGAATCGTTCGTCACTCAGCTCGAAAAACAGCATCTAATCGCCGCCTTTGCGCTGGTAGGCGGTGCGATGTATATCTCTTATCTGGTCAGCGACAAGCTGACCAAGGGCCGCGTTCACGGCTCAGCCATTGCGATTATGGTGGGCCTGGCACTCGCTTACTTTGGCGGCATTCATACCGGTGGTAGCCGTGGGCTTGCCGATATCAGCCTGTTTGCAGGGCTTGGGCTAATGGGTGGCGGCATGCTGCGCGACTTGGCCATTATCGCCACAGCTTACGGGGTGCGCTTCCAAGAAATTCGCGCAGCGGGCCTTAGCGGTATCATCGCACTGTTTTTGGGCGTTATTGTGTCCTTCGTAGCGGGTGTTGCCGTGGCTTACGCATTTGGCTATCGGGACCCGGTCTCGCTCACCACCATTGGTGCCGGTACCGTCACCTACATTGTTGGCCCCATTGCCGGCGCCTCCATTGGCGCCTCTTCCGACATTATTGCGCTTTCGATTGCAGCAGGCCTTTTCAAATCGATTCTGGTGATGGTGCTGACTCCCATCGCAGCCCGCCATATCGGTCTGGACAACCCGCGCTCTGCGATGATCTTTGGTGGCTTGATGGGTACCACTAGTGGCGTAGCAGCGGGTTTAGCTGCCACCGACCCGAAACTGGTGCCTTACGGCGCGATGACGGCCACTTTCTATACCGGGCTAGGCGCACTGCTTGCCCCTTCGGTGCTGTACCTTGCTGTGCGCGCCGTTTTTTAAAGGCGTATCTAGCTGGCGATGGGCAACCGTTTGCGGCTGAAGGCCGTTAGCCCGACCAATAGCGCCGTGGTGGTAAAAATCGCCACGGCGCTCATCGCCATTCCCACTCCCGGTGAGCCCTGCTCGAATTGTCCAAATACGAATGTCGATACGGTGCTCATGCCTGCCGGCGCCACCATCAGTGATGCCACCAGCTCTCTGGAAGCGATGGCAAACACCAGCAGCATGGATACCAGAAGACTCGGCGCCAGCGCCGGCAGCAAGATACGCCGAAATGTCGTGACAAACCCGGCACCACACACTCTGGCAGCTGCTTCCAGGCTCTCCCCCATCTGCCGGAAAGCCGCACTGGCATAGCGCACAGGGTAAGGAAGCAGCAGGCACGCATACGCCAGCAGCAGCATCGCCCCGGTGTTGTACACCTGAATGGGCCAATGGCTCTGGTTCCACGCCAGAATCAAACCTACTGCGACAACGACCCCAGGCAGGGTGTTGGGCAGCAACGACAGTAAATCGAGCATCCCTTTGCCACGTACTTGAGCGCGCACCACCATATAGCCAACCAGGGCTCCCAATACACCTGTGAGCAAAGCGGCACCAACGGCCAGGCTCAAGCTCGTTCCCAATGCCTGCATGGCACCGCCACGATTGGCAAACAGCGCCTCGAAGTGGCGTAGCGACAGGTTATCCAGCGTAAGCCCGCCCGACAGCGTTCCCGTCAGCGCTGTCGCCAATACGGCCAGCAGGGGGACGGCAACCGAGATAAACGCCACGGCTGAAAAAAGCACTAAGGTCGGCCATTTCCATTTTCCAAGCTCGGCGCGCTCCCCCGTCGCTGGCTTGCCGGTCTGGCTGATAAACGAACGCCGCGTTACCAGCCAGTGCTGGACGTAGAAGGCGGCCATCGCCAGCATCACAAGCAACAGTGACAGCACGGCAGCGCCGGGGATATCGATTGGCCAGTCGGAAAAGCGCTGATGAATCCCGGTCACCAAAACGTGATAGCCCGCCTGAGCGCCCAGCGTGGCTGGCGTGCCGAACTCCTCAATCGTGAGTGCAAAAACCAGCAGTAGGCTGGCCGCAATACCGGGCGTCGAGAGTGGCAGCGTGACGCGCCAAAGCGCCTGCCACTTGCCTGCCCCACAAACGCGGGCGGCCGACGCGTAGCGCCCACCCACACTCATCATAGTGCGCGAAACGGCAAAATAGACCACGGGAAAGACGTTCAGAACCATCACGAACACAATGCCGTAGAAAGAGAATAGAAAATGGCTCGCTTCGATACCCATTAACTGCTGCGCATAGCCACGCGGCTGAAGCGTCAACATCCAGGAGAGCGCTGCGATATACGGTGGAATCATAAACGGAATCAGAAAAATCAGATCCCAAATAGCGCCGCCCGGCACACGGGTAAGCGCCCGCAGCGCGCCAAGCGGTATGGCCAGCACGGCACAGGCCAAGACCACGGCAAGGCCCAGCCGCAGCGTATTGCCCAGCAGTTTAAGCAGTGCAGGGTCGACAAGCGTTGGCACGAACAGTGTAAAAGCACCAGAGAGATCACCGCGCGACCATAGCGGAAAAATGGCCTGCAAAACGATATACAGTAGCGGCAAGCCCACCAATAAAAGCAGTATCAGCACCGTGAGCAACAGCACGATGCCTGCCCCGTCCAAACGGGGCAGGTTGAGGGCTTTGATCGACTTCATCACCCGCCCGTCAGCCCACGAAAGCGTTCCAGAATGACGTCACGCTGCTCGTTCATTGCTTCGCTATCGATATCAATCAGCGTCAGCTCATTCAGCGTCGGGCGCTGTGCTTCGATATCGTTACGTGCTGGCATCAGGTAGCTTTCAGCAACCCGCTGCTGGCCTTGATCAGAGAGCACAAAATCGATGAACTGCTCGGCCTCATGTTGCATAGCGCTGGACTCAAGAATCATCATCGGGCGCGGCGCGATAACCGTACCACTTTCGGGGAAAATGACTTCAATCGCCTCGCCGCTTTCCTGTTGGGTAAGCGCAATATAGTCGACGGCGCCAAACACAACAGACTTGGCGCCCTGCAATACGGGGTTAAGCGCGCGCGCATTAGGCCCGGGCACCACCATACCGTTGTCCATCAGTGCCTCCAGCAACGACCACGTTGCGTCTTCTCCCGTCGCCGTCAAAAGGCCGGCCACCAGCTCAAAAGCAGCTCCCGACTGAGCGGGATCAGGCATAGTTACCTGGTCGGCGTAAGCCGGGTCAGTCAGATCAGACCAGTCGCTGGGTGGCGGCGTATCACTATTTTGGTTCCAGACCAGCGACAGCGCCGAAACGCCTTGGGCGACGTAGTCATCCGCCTGCAGGAAATCAGGCACAGTGGCCGCATTAGAAGATCGATAAGCGTGCAAGAGACCATCTTCCGAAAGCGACGTAGCGCTATCCCAAGAGGCAGAAATGACGACATCTGCCAACGGATTGGCACGCTCGGCTTCCAACCGGGCCATTACCTGGCCTGTCGTACTTTGAAACACATTCACATCGATATTGGTTTGCTCGGTAAAATCGGCCGCCAGACGTTCAATCAGCGAGTTCGGCCCTGCCGAGTAGATCGTCAACGCCTGAGCATGAGCTTGACTACCCAGACTAAAAATTGCGGCGCCCGTAAGCGACACCAGCGCAGAGCGGGAAAGCAATCGAGAAAGCATGCGACATTCCTTATAGTGGGATAAATGTGTTAGCAAAGCTCCGCAGCATGCAGAGGGGAACAGGAAAGCGCCTCGCCAGTGGGTAGCCAGGCGCGTAGTGATGCGACGTCTACCGTCAGGCCAACGGATTCCGATGGCACCAGCGTGCCATGTACGCGCAGTTTTATATGGGTATGTTGATTAAGCGACAGCGTTAGTGCGGTGTGGTCGCCCTGAAACAGCCGACCTTTTACCTTGGCAATCACGTCAGCCTGAGTTGGCGACGTCAGTGTAAGTGCCCGGCGAGGTAGCAGAAGGCGTGCCGGGCCGGTGTAATCACGGTGAGCCATGACGCGTAACGTTTGGCCAGCAACATGAAAGCCATCTGCATCGAAGTGTCCATCAAGCACCGCACCGGCATCGATAAACGCGGCAATCGAGGGGGTAGCGGGCGCTTGATAAAGCGCTTCCGGGGAGGCTACCTGTTGCAAACGCCCCTCTTGCAACACTGCCACCTCATCAGCCAGGGCAAAGGCTTCGTGCTGATCGTGGGTGACAAAAACGGCCGTCAGGGCGAGCTCTTCTATCAGGGCTCTGATTTCCAGCGCCAGATTGTCGCGAAGCCCTTTATCCAGATTGGAGAGCGGCTCATCCATTAGCAAAAGCCTGGGCTTGGCCACGATGGCGCGTGCCAGAGCAACGCGTTGCTGCTGCCCGCCGGAGAGCGACCCCGGCTGGCGGTCGGCATAGTCGCCAAGGCCGACCAGCGACAGCGCCCAGGCTACCTGCTCTTCGCGCGCTTTAGGGTTAACACCTTGCATTTCCAGAGGAAACGCTACGTTTTGCGCCACGCTCATATGCGGCCAGAGCGCATAATCCTGAAAGACCATGCCGAGCTTTCGATCGTTGGGGCTCAAATGACACTGAGGCTGAGCCACAAGCTGCCCATTCAGGGAAATATGTCCGCTATCGATGCCGGTTAGCCCAGCGATACAGCGCAGTAATGTCGTTTTACCACAGCCAGAGGGGCCTAGCAGGGCCAGCACTTTGCCGCACGATAGGTGAAGGTCGATACCATCCAGCGCTTTTTTATCACCAAACGATTTCTGCAAACCTTCAATAGCAAGCGCAGGAATGGGCATAGGATTAGCACCGTCATCAAAGGAAATTATCCTAACCAAAAATGATGACAGTCGTTTGACAGCGGCAATGACCGTTAAAGCGGCACCAATGTCTCTAACGCTTCACGGCAAAGGTGCTGCGTTAACTCGGTTAGCAGGCGGCCTCCGCTGCGCCAATAGTGCCAGTAAAGAGGCACATCAATAGCACGCCCCGGCATCAATTCCACCAGCGTGCCTTTAATCAATTCATCTCGCACTTGAAGCTCTGGCACCATCCCCCAGCCAAGCCCGCTTTCCATTAGCCGTACAAAGCCCTCTGAAGAGGGGCATAGGTGATAATCAAACCCTCCCGTTACGCCAAGTTCCGCCAAAAAACGATGCTGTAGCTGATCATCGTTTCCAAACACGATTGCCGGTGCGCGGGCCAACGCCTGGGCATTGATGCCTTCTGCCAAGTAGCGGTGGACAAAGGCCGGGCTTGCCACGGCAAGATAAGGCATGGCACCTAACGCTACGCTGTTGGCACCCGCAACCGGGCGTTCGGCAGCACAGACACATCCCGCTACTTCACCAGCACGCATGCGCTTTAGTCCTACCTCCTGGTCCTCCACCACCAGCTCCAGCAACACGTTCTGGTTGGTACAGAAATCCCCCGCCGCTGATGCCCACCACGTCGCCAGGCTATCGGCGTTAATCGCCAAGCGCAGGCGTTCCGGTACGGCCTCACTTAATACCGGCACCTGCCCCTTTAAGTCGCGTTCAAGTAAGCGCACCTGCTGCACATGGTTAAGCAGTTGGCGTCCTACCTCGGTGGGCGCAGGCGGTGTGGCACGCACCAGAACGGGCTGACCAATACGCGCTTCAAGCAGCTTGATCCGCTGGGAGATAGCTGACTGCGATAACCCCAGCACCTGCGCGCCTCGCTCAAAACCACCCTGCTCTATGACGGCGGCCAGCGCCGCCAATAATTTGTAATCCAGCAATCACTTTTCCTAATGAGACATCAGCATTATTCGTTTTTCTTATACAGGTAATCTCTGCACACTGGCCAGCGATATTCATAACAGGAAAGAGAGCATGTGGCAGAGTTACAGCAATGGCCTGCTGGTCGGGATGGGGTTAATCATGGCGATTGGCGCTCAAAATGCGTTTGTGCTTTCGCAAAGTCTGCGCCGCGAACATCATATTCCGGTCGCTCTGCTGTGCATTGTTTGCGATGCCGTGCTGGTGACTGCTGGCGTGTTTGGTTTGGCGAACCTGCTGGCTCAGAATCCCCTTCTATTGGCCATTGCTCGCTGGGGTGGCACTGCGTTTCTGCTTTGGTACGCAAGTCAGGCACTACGCCGTGCCTGGCGCCCTAACGGGCTTGAGGCAGGCGGTACGCCCCCACGCTCTCTTGCTGCGGTCATACTGGCGACACTCGCGGTAACGCTGCTCAACCCGCATGTTTATATTGATACCGTATTGCTGATCGGCTCACTCGGTGCTCAGCAATCTATTCCCGGCGCCTATGCCATGGGGGCTGCCAGTGGCTCAGCACTCTGGTTTACGGCCCTGGCACTAGGCGCTGCCTGGCTGGCGCCTTGGCTGTCACGTCCCTTTACCTGGCGGCTAATCGATATCGGGGTTGCGATGATGATGTTGACGATTGCTGTCCAACTGATGATGGGTGGGCTGTAACCCATCCATAGTATGAGGGTTTTAAACTTTTAACGTAGATTAATACCACTTTCTAAAATAAAACATTTCACCACGCGCCCACTGACATTCAATTTAAAGCTTAACTTTTATAAACACTTGAGTGCCTAAATCCCTGCTAGCTTTAAATGGCTTCCGTCTTTCATTACGGACAATGCTGTATTAACCGAGAAGGAGCCGACTGATGGTTATTAAAAATGCCAAGGAACTTTTCATTCATCTGCTTTCCGATACGAACAGTGCTGAAAAGCAGATAACCAAGGCGCTGCCCAAGATGGCCCGCGCAGCTGACGACCCTCAATTAGCCGACGCTTTCAAACACCATCTTGAAGAAACCCAAGGCCAGTTGGAGCGGCTTGAGAAGGTCGCGGATAGCCTGTCGGATATCCGTATCAAGCGAATCAAGTGCCACGCGATGGAAGGCTTGATTGAAGAAGGCCAGGAACTCATTGAAGCCACCGAGAAAGGCCCTGTACGAGATGCAGGCTTAATTGGCGCGGCGCAAAAAGTAGAGCATTACGAGATTGCGACATACGGCACTCTTTGCGCCCTTGCCGAGCAGTTAGGCTATACAGACGCTAAAAACATCTTGGCCGAAACGCTGAAAGAAGAGAAATCGACAGATGACAAGCTAAGCAAACTGGCAGAAGCCAACGTTAACAAAAAAGCGGGTTAACGACTGCTTGGCAAACGGGTCTCAATAGCTGGCTCACCCCCATTATTACGACTATCAGATACTGTTCGTAGCAGGGGGAGCCAGCTATTAACGGAACTGCCCTGATGCTATTGATCGTCTATTGCGGACGTATTACGTCGTAACGGCTCGCTCACATCCTCTCCCCACGATTCCCATTCTGATCTCTGCCTGCCCTGGTTTGGCCTTAGCCAACCGATATCCGATGCTTGAGTTAACGCAAACAGGCTGATATCTTATCGATAATAACTATCATTAGCATAGGGAATTTAATCTCATGTGCAGCATGAAAAAAAGCACCTCGCGGGAGAAAACACCGCCACCACGTGAAGTGGAAAGTCGAGAGCTACTGGGGTCAGAAGGCCAGTTGGTGATTCATCACGAAAACCGGCGCTATCTGCTACGTTTTACCAAAAGCGGAAAGCTTATTTTAACGGCTTAACAACTGACCGTTACGCCCCCTTAGCATTTGCTATTAGTACGTCCCAAGCTTAATGCCAGCCAGGTAGCCGACGCACCCAGCCAGCACCTATTACCTTCTTATTGTTGGAATGGTCTGGCCCATGAAACGCGCTTACTCGCTTTGCCCGCTTTATCTTACGTTTTGCCCTCTATTGGTAGCACCTGCCTTGGCGCAACCAGAGATTGAGCCTCACTCCTTTGATCCTGTCACTGTCACCGGTACACGAGTGCCCACGGATCTTTCCCGTGCCCCACTCATCATCGATATTATTGAGCGTGATGATGCAGTGTTGGCCACCGCGAGCCGAGTGGAAGACGTACTAAGCCGTCAGCCTGGCCTACACGTTGCAGGACAAGGGCGCCGCAACGGCCAAACGCTGAGCCTGCGTGGCTTTGGCCGCGAGGGCGTACTGGTCCGCCTGGATGGTGTTCGGCAAGATATTTCCACGGGTCATATCGGTAACTTTTTCCTTGATCCCGCCTTGATTCAACATGTCCAGATTGCCCGCGGAGCGCTCTCTAGCCTTTACGGTAGTAACGCGATGGGCGGTGTGGTTAGTTTTAACAGCGTAGATGCCGAGGACCTACTTGCGCCCGACGAGGAAAGCGGTGTACGGCTTTCTGTCGGTGGCGCAAGCGCCAGTGACGAGTTACGTGGCAGCCTTACCGCTTTTGGTCGTCGTGATACGTCAAATGGCCGCGTCGATGGTCTTCTCTCAATAGGCCGTAGCAAGTCCGGTGATATTCGTCGCGCCGGTGGCGAGATGGCC
Organism: Halomonas sp. AOP30-A1-24; assembly: GCF_052378165.1. Taxonomy (NCBI): domain Bacteria; kingdom Pseudomonadati; phylum Pseudomonadota; class Gammaproteobacteria; order Oceanospirillales; family Halomonadaceae; genus Halomonas; species Halomonas sp. AOP30-A1-24. Next base: position 21,364 of record NZ_JBQSXL010000009.1, on the reverse strand, counting down.
GATGAAGATGCCTCGCTCAACAGCCTGTTACTAAAAGGTGGCTGGCAGCCGGATGACGACCAGCGGGTGTTTGTTAGCTGGCAACATTACGACGAGCACACCACCCAACCCGCTAATCCGCAACAGCGTTCTACAGATGCCAGCAACCCGCTGCGCGACCGCGACGTTCAGAGCAACAATGTGCAGCTCGGCCACCGTTGGCAGCCAGGTGCGGCTACCGAGATCACCTCACGACTCACCTTTAGCCAGCAAGATATTGATGAGCCAAGGGCCAGCCGCACTCTGGAGCGTGCGGGGCTGCAAAGCGACGGCTATCACCGAATGGAGCATGGCTGGCTTTCTCAAACGCTGGTATTTGGTGCTGAACTGGAGCAGGCCCGCCAACGTCCTGAAGGCGATGCGAATGGTTTCCCACGTGCCGACATTGATACGCAAGCAGCCTACCTGGATACAACGCTCACCGCTGGCCGTTACCTGACGGAGGGCGGCGCGGGAGCGTTCGACATTGGATTAGGCGCCCGCTATGACCGTTACGATGCCACCGGCCAAGGCGAGGCCAACAGCGTACATGACCAGATTTCCCCACGTTTTCGCGTTGCCTGGCGGCCCGACGACGCATTGATGCTATTTACCGGATACGCCGAGGCTTTCCGCGCTCCGAGTCTTTCTGAGCTATATGCTAATGAACGCCACTTTGCGGGGTTCTGTGCCGGGCCGTTCTTCTGTACGCCCGACAACTACTGGATACCCAACCCGGACCTTGTCCCTGAAACCAGTCATACCTGGGAGAGCGGCGTGGTTTGGCATCAGGGAGATTGGCAAGTGCGTGCCAGCTACTTTGATACCCGTGCCAATGACTTTATCGATACTCAGGTCGATATTATGGCAGGCACCACTCAAGCCGTGAACGTTCAGCGCGCCCAGCTGTGGGGCTATGATGCCCGCGTTTTCTGGCAGCCCAGCGCTTTTTCTTTCCTTACCAGTTTTGCAGGCCTTTCCGAAGTCTCCGGCAAAGACCGCGACACCGGCGCGCCGCTAGGCAATCAAACACCGCTGGAAGCGACCTTAGGCAGTGATATTGCACTGTACAACGGTAATGTGCGCCTGGGCTGGCAAGGTCGGTTTGCCCGTGATTTCGACAAACAGGGCGATGACGAGCGCTTGCCAGGCTACGGGCTACACGATGTACACCTGGCCTGGCGCCTTACCCCCGCCATTGATACCTCGCTACGCCTGGCCAACCTGGGCGATAAAGTGTGGTACCGCCCCGATGGCAGCTTAGGCGATGGGCGCAGCCTGTTCGCCACCCTCAACTGGCAGTGGTAATGCCACACCATGCACCCGATGGAGGTGAGCTCATGACGCAATCCCAACAAATCGCTATTCTGGAAGCCTTTGATGCTGCGCGTGAAGCACAGCCGCGCCTGCCCGCTATTGATATTGCCGAGCGCTTGGCCATTAGCGAAGGCGAGTTACAGGCGGCTCGCCTGGGGCGTGATGTATGGACACTGCCCCTGCCACCCAGTGAGATCGCAAGCTATCTGCCCACGCTTGGCCGCGTAAAATCACTGACCCGCTCGCGCTTGGCCGTCCTTGAACAAACCGGGGGCTATCCTGAATTGCGCGGCGGAGCCCAAACGGGACTACTGCTCGACCCCGGCGGTTTGGATCTTCGCTTGCTGTATTCCCACTGGCACTGGGTGTGCCTGATTCGCGATGCCATGCCTTCACAAGATGGCTCGGAGGAGTGGCGCTGGAGCCTGCAAATATTTAACCAGCATGGCTGCGCCGTGCACAAATGCTTTGCGCTGGAAACACCGCTTCCCAGCGCCTGGGACGCGTTAGCAGCACTCGGCACCCAGGACACTCCAGCGTTCACCCAGAGTGCACCACGCCTTAAACGCCCGCTTCCCAACGCCCCCGACCTTGCGAGCGAATGGGGAGCGATGCAGGACGTACATCAATTCTTCGCTCTGCTGCAGCGCCATCGCCTGGAGCGTATTGAGGCCAACCAACTGATGGAGGGCCACTATACCCGGGCGCTACCGGCTAACATACTGGAAAACCTGCTCCATCAGGCAAGCCAACACGCCTTGCCGCTCATGCTGTTTGTCGCCAGCCCCGGCTGCGTGCAAATCCGCACGGGGACGCTGCCCATGCCCCAGCGCGCACGGGGTTGGCTGAACCTGTTTGGCGATAGCTTTACCCTGCACCTGGACGACACCGCTATTGATCAGGTATGGCAAGTGTCTAAACCCAATCGTGATGGAGGCGTCACCAGCATTGAAGCGTTTGACGCACAAGGCGCATTAGTCCTGCAAATATATGCCGAGCGCCGCGAGGGCAATCCCGAATCCAGCGCCTGGCGGCAGCTATTGAATGAGCTTAATCAGCGTGAGGCCGTGGCATGAAGCAGCCTGTTCGACTGCTCTCCGGCGTTTTGCTTGCGCTGCTGTTCAGCCTGGAAACGAGCGCCAGCGAACGCTGGGTTGTGCTGGGCGGCGATATTGCTGAAACGCTTTCGGCCTTGAAGGCTGACATTAACCTGGTCGCCCGTGACGATACGGTTCTCTATCCTGAGACCCTGACAGCGCTGCCCTCTGTGGGTTATTTACGCCAGCTCTCGGCCGAAAGCGTACTGTCGGTTCAGCCTGACCGTATCCTTGCCAATCAGCATGCCGGCCCTAAAGAAGTGCTTGAACAGCTGGACGCTGTCGGCGTTACGCTGGATGTAGTTAGCGCACCCGCGACGCTAGCGGCCATTGCTGAAAAGGTTCGCGCGGTGGGTAGCTACACTGACCGGCATGAACAAGCCAACGCTTTAGCGCAAACCTTGACTGACAAGCTTGAATACCTGGCCGACTTGCCCCCCTTACCTTCAACCCGGGCGATGTTTATTCTCCAGCATAGCGGCTTAACGCCGCGCGCCGCTGGTCGCCAAACTGCGGCGCATACGGCACTTAAAGCCGTCGGGCTGGAAAACGCCTTTGCAGCGATGGAGGGCTACCACAGTGTTGGCGCCGAGGCGTTGGTGCGCGAGGTGCCTGAGCTGATCATTATGTCAGCGCACGGTTTAGACGCCATGGGCGGCCCAACGGCCTTATGGCAATTACCCGGTATGGCACTTACTCCGGCAGGCCAAGCGCAGCGGTTAATCGTTATCGATGATCAGGCACTGCTGGGCTTTGGGCCACGTGCGCCCGACCAACTGTTAGCCTTACGCCAGGATGCTGAAGCGCTGCTCAACGCCTCGCCCACAGCACTGGCTGCGCCGTAATGGTCAGCTTAACGGCTTATCGTCAGCGTACGATGCGACCGATGGGGCGCGCTCCACGAGTCCTTATCGGCTTAACGCTTGCGCTGTTACTTGCCTTGGCGTGGGGCGCGGCGTCGGGCGCATTAGGGCTCTCCCCATGGGCACTGCTAAACGGCAATGCCGATACGCTCAGCACACAGGTTTGGTGGCAGCTGCGCTTACCGCGCTTGCTGCTGGGGGTTGTCGTAGGCGCCATGCTTGCGGGCAGCGGCGCTGCCATGCAGGGGCTATTTCGTAATCCCTTGGCCGACCCAACGCTGCTCGGCCTTGCCAGCGGTGCCGGGCTATTTGTGGCGCTATGGATCGTTATTTTTCAGGATAGCGCCGTCAACAGCCTTTACGGCCAGTTTGCTGCTGGCTTTTTGGGCGCGCTGAGCGTATGTGTCATCGTGTTTGGCTTGGCCAAACGCCAGGGTGGGAGTGCCGCCGTTATGACCCTGCTGCTAGCGGGCCTGGCGATTAACACTCTGGCCGGCGCTGCGGGTGGTGTCCTTGCGTTTATCGCCAGCGATGAACAGCTGCGCCAACTGAGCCTGTGGGGTATGGGCACGCTAACCCATGCCTTATGGCGAACCACCGCTATCGCCCTGGTACTGATTAGCCTGGCACTGTGGATGCTAATGCGCAGCGCCAGCGAGCTTGACCTGCTTCAACTAGGCGAAACCACGGCCCATGCGGCGGGGCTGGACGCCAACCGCCTAAAACGCCGTATTGTCGTGGCCACCTCACTTGGCGTCGGGCTGTGCGTAGCCCTCACCGGTGTCATTGGCTTTCTTGGCCTGCTGGTTCCCCACTGCCTACGGCTTTGGCTAGGGCCCGGACACAGGTTACTCCTGCCTGCCTCAATGCTGGGCGGTGCTTTGTTATTAGTGGTCGCCGATACCCTGGCTCGTACGCTAGCCGCTCCTGCCGAGATCCCGGTCGGGCTGCTAACGAGCCTTTTGGGCGGGCCCTACTTTCTGTATCTGCTTATGCGCCGGAGCCCGTCATGCTGACCCTGCATCAAGCGGGGCTAACCTCAATTCCCGCACTAGCGCCCATGAATGGTGAGATCCATCCAGGCGAACTGCTCGCGATTGTAGGGCCTAATGGCGCAGGCAAAAGCACGCTGCTCAGCATGCTGTCAGGCTATCGCCGCTGCGAACAGGGCACCGTACAGTTGGATGGCCACTTGCTACATGAATGGGAGATCACCGCGCTCGCCAACCGTCGTGCGCTTGTCGCTCAGCAGGAGCCTGTCGGCTTCGATTGGCGAGTGGAAGAACTGGTGTGTCTGGGGAGCAACCCCGATAAAGCACTCATCGCCGAACTACTCGATGATCTGGACCTCGTCCCGCTCGCCAAGCGCAGCGTACTCTCGCTCTCGGGCGGCGAGCGCCAGCGAGTGATGATCGCCCGCGGCGCCTGCCAACTGCTCTCGCGGCGCTCGGACGCTGCCAGGGATGGCGGCCTGCTTCTGCTGGATGAACCCACCAGCGCCTTGGATATCGGCCAGCAGCAGCGACTAATGCGTCAACTACGCACCTGGGCCACACGGCATCATATGGCCATCGTATGCGTCCTACATGACCTGAACCTGGCCGGCACTTACGCCGACTACGTTTGGTTACTGCAAAAGGGGCAGCGTATAGCGCATGGTAAACCCCGACACGTTTTAAAGACTACGACCATCGCCAAGGTGTATGGAGCGGAACTTTACTGCATCCAAAGCGACATGGCGTTGGCTCCTCTTATTACCCTTGCGCCGTGATTTTTTTATTAATGAGATGAGCAAGCCTCGCATGACCAAAACTTCTTCTGCTCTGCTTCGCATGTTTCTTAACGAGCGGCATCGTCTTATAAAACGTATCAAGTAGGTTGTTGGTAGCACTAGTGTTGCAGAGGATCTGGCACAAGACACCTTTGTTAAGCTGTGGCAACGCCCCTCTAAAGAAACAGATACTGCTGGCTTGCTACACCGCACGGCGCACAACCTAGCGCTGGACTATTTACGATCCCAAGGGGTGCGTAAGCGTCATCAAACTCAAGAATTTAATGCCACTATTGATGAGCCCCCTCAGGAGCCAAGTCCAGAACAAATTGCTCATAAGACTCAACAGTGGCAGAAACTAATCGATCAATTAAATACCCTTCCCCCCAGAACTAAACGCGTATTCCTACTCAATCGAATTAGCGGTGAGACCTATCAGGCTATTGCCGAGCGCTTGGGCATTTCTGTTAGCACGGTTGAAAAAGACATGATGCACGCGATGCGCCAGTGTCGTAAATGGAAAAAACAATCAATCAATGAGGAAAACATTCAGTCCACTCGTTGTATTAATAACAACAGGCCACGTTCCCAGGAAGGGTTAGACCGTGACTAAACCAAACGAACCTTTGAGCCAGCCAGCGCCATCGCCTGCAATAGATGACGCCACCATGGATGATGCCATCGCTTGGTATCTTAAACTCAAGGATGCAAGCGTCACCCAACATGATCAACAGGCGTTCAACGCGTGGCTACAACAAAGCCCGCTTCACCACTTTGCGTATCAAGAAGCGAAACAGCTTTGGCAGGATATTGAAGCCCCCATTCGCCTGTTTCACCTTCAACAGTCTGCCACGCCATCCAAACGGCGGAATGAACGACCGTGGGGATGGGCAGTCGCTGCCCTATGCATGCTCGGCTTGCTGTTGAGCCTTGAACTATGGCGTGAACCAGCCAACTGGGATCGACTGACAGCCGATGCCGTCACGACACCAGGGCAAATGAAACAACTTCTACTGGCAGACGGCTCGTCTCTTTTACTGGATGGGAATAGCGCGCTGGACATTGAGTTTGACGAAACCTACAGAGGACTAACGCTAAGACGCGGGCGATTATGGGTTGATGTTACGCAAGATGCCCAGCGCCCCTTCACCATTACCGCTGGCGAAGCATCGATAAAGGTTATCGGTACTCACTTTGCTGTGATGCATAGCACTGACAGTGTCACCGTGACGGTGGCAGAGGGGCAAGTAGCCATTACAGACAGTCAAGGACACCAAGCCCTGTTGGGTGGCGGTAAGCAAGTGGCACTTATCAATGGCGAACTTGGCCCTGTCTCACCGGTAGCTCTGCCTGTAGCACTTGGCTGGAAGGAAGGAAGAGTTGTATTCGATGACGCAGGAATGAGTGAGATCGTTGCTCAATTGGAACGCATGCTACCAGGCCGCCTACTACTCGATACTCACGCTTTTTCTGACGTACGTCTTTCCGGAAGCTTCCCTGTCGACCAGCCGGAGGCTCTGCTTTCAGCCTTGACTCATGTATCTGACATTGAGGTTCATCGCTTACCCGGCGATTTACTGTGGCTACGCACGGGGTGAAGTACTCATAGGTAATACACGCACACACGGGGATTGCGCCTCCATTTACGTCCCTGATTTCATTCATCTCACTAAAGAGAACGACTCATGGAAACACTTCTTTCCCCTTCAAGAGAGACGAATACTCTCCCCTTGAGCAAGCGTCTAAAGTTGGATACCCATACTGCTCATGAACATGTTGATAAAGCCATTATGGAACTCGCCCCTTTTGCCAGCCTGGAAGGCTACAAGAGATTTCTAACGGTTCAATATCAGTTCCAACGTCACACTGAAGTGCTTTATCTTCAGCCTGAGCTGAACGACTGGCTGGAAGGGCTGGCCGAGCGCAGTCGTTACCAAGCAGTGATCAGAGATTGCCAGGATCTTGCCCTCAACCTCGATGACTTGACTGACGATGCTCTCTCAGTACCCGCTATCGAATCTCAAGCGGCTGCGGTTGGCTGGCTTTATGTCAATGAAGGCTCGAACCTGGGTGCGGCTTTTCTGCTCAAATACGCCAGCCAACTTAACCTCTCCATCAATTTTGGTGCCCGTCACCTCGCCCCCAGCGATGCAGGACGTGGGTTGCACTGGCGCCGCTTCACTGCACAGCTAGACGCCATCCCGCTCTCTGAAGAACAGGCAAACGAAGCCTTAAACGGCGCCAGAGCGGCCTTTACTTTCGTTAAATCGCTGGCCTCTAACGTACTAACTAATAACCAAAAATAACGCCAAAAGAAGCGTTACTAAAACGATATAACGGGGAATTTTAGTGAACCAGACTCTACAGGGACACTCGTCCAGATTGCTTGTATACGCCTTTCCTGCCGCCTCTCTGTTGCTCAACTGGTGGGCAGCCAGCTTATTCATGATTTCACTGATAAGCGGGTGTTTAGGCTCACTCTATGGGCTAATGACAGAAACACCTAGCGTATGGATTTCGCTAATGATCGCCTTGGCAAGCGGCGTTTTTCTGCATAGCGTGCTGATCGCAGTTGCATTGACGATTGCCGTGACCGCCGAACAAACCTGCTGATGCAGTTCGCTCAACTACAAACGGCGGCTGCAGAAACTGAGCGCAACACCTTAGCGAAATGCTCAGGTGTTGCACTCAGTTTTTGCAGCCAAGCGGTAATGTACGCCGAGATAAGGCACATAATTGCGGAAATTAAACACCTTGGACTCATGAATAGTCACCAACCCGTGCACTTCTTTTCGTGTTATACCCTCTTCATTGGGAGTTATAAAACCACCATCGTTAAAAACGATACAATTACTTCCGCCATGAATGACAAAAATATCGTCGCCCATGCCACCCATTCGCATACCGTCTATGGTGAAGCCTCCACCAAGATAAACGCCTGAACCATGCCCGCTCCCTCATACCGGGAGGGAGGCATACGGTGATATCATCCCACTCGATTTCCTGAGCCATACCATCCCCCCCTTGAATGTACCTAATCTGCCTTTGATTTGATCACTATAAAATATAAACAATCTCAAATATAAGCAAATATCAATTGCAATTGATTATGATTAACCCCGAAGTTGAACGAGGGGTATATAACGCATGCTCGTATGCCCAGAGGGAAACCTGCATGCATGGCATGCCACGCATCGCGTCCCATACCACGGCCCCACAAAATAATTTGGCAAAAAATTTATTTCAGATGAGGGAAATTCTCATCCCAATCGTTAATTAAGATACAAACGATTATTATTAGCGTAACAAGGGAGCTTTATTTCAATGCATTTTAAGGTTTTTTCCCGATCCCCAATCACTGCCGCTGTGATACTGGGCCTGCTTGCCGCGCAAACTCAGGTATTGGCACAGGCCCAGCCCTCTGTACCGAACTCATCCAAGGCGCTGCAGCAAAATCCTTTGCAGCAGCGCTACACGTTCGACCTGCCCGAACAGCACCTGCTCTACTCGCTGGGTGAATTTACCGCTACCACGCAGATTACTGTCGTCCGTCAGGATGGCCAGCCCATCAACGGTACCGCACCGGCCTTACGCGGCGAAATGACTGCCGATGAAGCACTTCGCACACTGCTAGCCGACTCATCACTGACCTTTTCATACCGCAATGGCAGAACGGCAGAACTACTGGAACCAACCACCTCAATCACCGTGGGCAACCAAACAGCCTTTAGCACTCTGACCGTATCGGCAGACCGTATCGGTGACGACTGGGTCTATCATGAGCCACGCTCGGTAAGCGTGATCACGCGCGAACAGATTGATCGCACGCCGCCGCGCCACGCCGCCGATATGCTGCAGGAGACCCCTGGTGTCTACAGTGCCGTCAACGCCCAGGACCCGGGGCTCTCGGTCAATATCCGGGGCATGCAGGACTTTGGGCGCGTCAACATGATGGTCGACGGCATGCGCCAAAACTTCAACGACAACGGTCACCAACAGCGTAACGGCACCATGTATGTCGATTCCGAGCTGCTCTCGGACGTGGTGGTCGAGAAGGGGTCCAGCACGGGCGTGCATGGTGCGGGTGCCATCGCTGGCAGTGCCAACTTCCGCACCATCGATGTGGATGATGTTCTTCTACCGGGTAAAGATATCGGCGTGCGCTTACGCGGCATGACTGGCGTAGGTGGAGAAGGCAATGGAGTCAACTTTATTGGTAGCGCGACTGTAGCCGGGCGCCTTGGCGATCGCTGGGAACTGCTGGCGGCGCGCAGCAACCGTAATTTCGGCGAATACGCCCCCGGCCGCCGTCGACCAAACTACGATTTTCTTACGGTAGGAGTCCAGGATGAGTTTCATAAAGACATCGTTCAGGATGTCGACCGAGTCCGCTTCACCGACAACGAGCAGGACTCAAACCTGTTCAAGGCGCGCTTGCATATCGATGACGACCAGTCACTGACGTTTTCCTACCTGGGTACCGAACTCTCTTACAACAACGTCTCGGATCGGCAGATAATGAGGGCTGGTGAGGTGGTCGACGGCGATGATGCCTGGCGCCGCTTTGGCGACGCCAGTACAACCTCCGACTCGGTCAGCCTGCGCTATAACCTTAACCCCTCCTCCCCTCTGATCAACCTGGAGGCTAACGCTTACTTCGTTTCAACAGAAGGGCAGCGTTATACCGAAGCTGGCCGGCCCGTGGTGCTAAACGGCACCGATATGACCGAGCTTTACTGGATGATCGGCGTCTGTGAACAGAATCCCATCCCAGATAATGCATATAGCGCCTGCCGGGCGGGGCTTGACAACAATAACCGCACTCAAATCGATACCTACGGCTTTACGCTGGAAAATACTGCGCATTTTGCACTCGGCGGGATTGATGGTTTCTCTTCCAACCACGGGGTTGAGTACTTTATCGACAAAGGCGAGTCCACCACTGCACAGGAGCGCGGCGGCCGCCAGCTGGCCTCGATCGACAACACCATGCAGCCCAGCGGTGAACGCAGTATTGCAAGCGCTTTTAGTAACTTACAGTGGGAAAACGAAGCCTTTACCCTAGCGGCAGGGCTTCGCTACGACTATTACAAGCTTAAAGGCTCTACAAAGCTGCCTGGAGTAGAGTGGACATATCATAACCGCTATGACAGAGCGTCAAGAAGAGCTGAAAACGGTCTGAGAACCAGGAGATCCAACTGCATCAGCGCTATCATTCCAGAGCAAAGTAGGCAGACAGCTTGCGATGATATTCCGACTTGGGAAGGTTATGTTAACGACCCAACCTCTATGATCGACTATGAGACAAGTTGGCGTTACGAACCTACTTGGTTATCGGACACTGTGATGCAAGATTACGACGTCGATAACAGCATGGATAAGTTGCTACCCACATTATCCGCAGCCTATCGCCCCAATGAGAACGTCGAACTATTTGCTAACTGGGGCCGTGGCTGGCGGCCACCCTCACTCACTGAAACACTCATGCAGGGCAGTCACCCCGGCGACCCCTTCGCGGTGCTATTCCCCAACCCTCATGCACAACCGGAAACCTCACGCAGTTGGGATATAGGCACCAATTTTACCGCCCAGGATCTATTTAAAAGTGGGGATCGCTTCTTCAGCAAGCTCTCTTACTACGACACCCGTGTGGATAACTACCTGATCACCTCTATGGTTAACGTGATGCCAGGGCAGCAAGGGGGATTAGGCCATACCATGTTCGTGCCAAACCTGCTACCCATGAACTTCCGCGGTTTGGAGCTGGAGATCGATTATGACGCCGAACGTTGGTACACCCAAGCCAACTATACCCATGTACTGGGGAGCGATAATCAGTTCTGCCAGAAGATCTATCCACTGGGCAGCGGGAATATCCGTGAAGATATACCGGATGAAAACGGCAACTACTCTGACGCTTACTACGAAGCCATTGAAGCCGGTTACGACTCTTATGAGGCAATGAGAGATGACCTAACTTATTGCGGCATTGATGTCATCGGTATGAATAGTGCCAGGCAATTGCCCATGGATCGCGGAAGCCTCACCTTCGGTACCCGCTGGTTCGACCAGCGCCTAGATGTAGGCACCCGCCTTAACTACAGCGCCGCGGGCGGCCCGGAGGATTTCGACTTTGACCTGTGGCCCAGCTACGTCACCTGGGACCTCTACGCCAGCTATCAGGTCAACCCTAACCTGCTGCTGCGAGCCACCATGCTTAACGTGCGCGACCGTAACTACGTCACCGGCTACTCGGATATTTTCTCCAAGAGCTATGGGGCGGGTCGCACCCTAATGGCCGGAGCAGAACTGCGTTTTTAATTAAATTACGGCGCATGACCCGCGCCGTTTACGAACATGCCCACCCTTACGGGTATGCAGGGCAGATAATTAACGTTATCTGCCAATCACGGCCTTAAGGCCAACATTGATAGATCAAGGAGACTGAAATGTCCATTAGCTATACTTATGATGAAGCCTATTTCCCTGATACGTTTTCAACCGGCACACTGGAACTCCTGTTAACAGAGTTTCAAAAGGAGGGAGCGGGTGGAGAGCACAGCGACAATAACCCGGGTGGTATTAATACTGGAGGGTTCTTCACCAACGGAGTTAACTCAGGCTTGGCGGGCGATACTTACGCTATGGCCAACAATGATGGTGACTTTGCTTTCTCCGCCACTGGCAGCCTTTCCTATAACTTCGCTGATCATGCACTGACTGGCACCTTGACGGAGCTTACGTTGGGTGCGGGCCTCAATAATGGTGAAGTGGTTAATGATTTCATTACCTTCACCTTTGACGATCCTATCGTTGCCAGCCATGACGGCCGTGGCAACGAAGTACACGACATCATCTGGGGCTTAATGAACGGTTCGGTGAACGGTGCCGACGATAGCGCTGGCACTGGCACTGATGGTGGCTTGCTGGCGGTACTGGACGATGCAGGCTTGCTCGGCGATGCCATTCCGGCATCCGTCACCGGCGTTGCTGCCAGCGACTTCGATTTCGCCCTGGCTGCGTGAACAACGCCATCGCTATAAACACCTAATAAAAAAGGCAAGGGGAATCCCCTTGCCGCAACGTTCAAACACCGCGTCAGGGGCGTTATGCCTTGGCGCGGTGCCTCGGCATTCTCGCCAGATAAGACGAGAAGTCAAGCAGAGACGTGACCAAAGCACTAATGAGAGAACGAATTCGAGACGAATGGCTGGGCCTCAAGGTTCAAGCACATTCGTTGTTTTGTCATGTCATTTTCAGGACACGCCACCATGCCCGCGCCCCCTCGCCGCCAGTCAGGTAATGAACTAAATCAAGCACTCGGCCGCTATCGCGGCACACTGCGCTCGGTAGGGCTGTTCAGTGCGGTTATCAATCTGCTGATGCTAGTGCCGCCGCTGTATATGCTGCAGGTCTATGATCGCGTACTGGCTTCCGGCAATACCACCACGCTAATGATGCTAACGGGCATGGCGCTGGGGCTGTTGGCGTTAATGGGTGCCTTGGAGTACATACGCAGCCTGGCAGTCATTCATATTGGCGAACGCTTCGATGAACAACTGGGGGAGCGGGTTTACGCGGCGGCCTTCGAGCGCGGGCTAAGCGGCCAGGCAGCCCAGGCGGGGCAAGCCACGCGGGATCTTGATTCGCTGCGCCAATTTATCACCGGCCACGCGGTATTTGCGTTCTTCGATGCCCCCTGGTTCCCACTGTATTTGCTGGTGATGTTTATGTTCCACCCGTGGATTGGTTGCCTAGCGCTAGTGGGTGCCATCGTGCTGATCGGTCTGGCATGGCTCAACGAGCGACTTTCCCAGCCGCCGCTACGTGAAGCAGGCAAGCTTTCCGTACAGGCGAATGCCATGGCAGAAGCGCAACTGCACCATGCTGATGCCATCGAGTCGATGGGTATGCTGTTGGCCTTTACCCGCCGCTGGTCGCACCTGCACGATGGCTTTGTCGCGCTGCAGGGGCTGGCCAGCGAGCGTACCGCGCTGGTTACTTCTATCTCCAAGAGCCTGCGCATTGCGTTACAGTCACTGGTATTGGGGTTGGGCGCTTGGCTAGCGATTGGCGGGCAGATCAGTCCTGGTACGATGATCGCCGGGTCTATTTTAATGGGCCGTGCGCTCAGCCCTATTGATCAGGTGATCAACGCTTGGCGGCAATGGACCTCGACACGGCTGGCTTACCAGCGCTTGGGTAACCTGCTAACAGTACACCCGGCCCGCCAGCCAGGCATGGACCTCCCTGCCCCGCTGGGCAAGCTTAATGTGGAGCCGGTAAGCGCCATGCCGCCAGGCGGAAAGATACCCACGTTGGTTCAAGTGGGATTCCAATTGGAAGCGGGCAGCGTGCTCGGTGTTATCGGGCCTTCGGGGTCAGGCAAATCTACCCTGGCCAAACTGCTAGTGGGTGTTTGGAAGCCGAAGGTCGGCACCGTGCGGCTGGATGGTGCCGATATCAAGGGCTGGAACAGAGCGCTACTGGGGCCACATATCGGCTACCTGCCTCAGGATGTCGAGCTGTTTGCAGGTAGCGTGGCGGAGAATATCGCTCGCTTCAGCGAACCGGACCCCATGAAGGTCGTCGAGGCCGCCAAAACCGCGGGCGTACACGAACTGATTCTGGCCCTACCCAATGGCTACGACACCTACTTAGGAGATAGTGGGATCGGCCTTTCGGGAGGGCAGCGCCAGCGTATTGCCCTAGCGAGGGCGCTCTACGGCCCCCCGGCACTCGTCGTGTTGGACGAACCCAATGCAAACCTTGATGACGCCGGTGAAAAAGCACTATTGGAAGCGTTACAGCGACTGCGTGAATGCCACGTTACGGTGGTGCTGATTACCCACCGCCCTCAGGTACTCAAGGCCACTTCTCACTTGCTAGTACTACGTGAAGGCCACCTGCAGAAGTTCGGCCCCACTGAAGAGATCTTGCAAGCCTTGAACACTGCCCGCCAAGCGGTAGCTCCTGCCAATGGCGCGATGGCCACTCCGTATGCGCAAAGCGCTTATAGCTACGGCAATGTTTCCATCAATCGTCAGGAGCAGCGCGCATGACCCTTCGCGATATCTCGCAGTCGCCACCTGATGCAAAACCACACACCTCCTCAGCCATACCGGACTGGCAAGCACTCGCCATGCGCCGTAAGCGACGACCGCTTCGCATAGGGAGTTGGCTGCTACTGGGAGGCTTAGCACTGTTTGTGGCCTGGGCAGCCTGGGCACCGCTGGATAATGGTATCGCCGTGCCTGCCACGGTGGTGGTGTCGGGGAACCGCCAAGCGGTCGAGCATCCTACCGGGGGCACGGTCGAAAGGCTCTGGGTGCGCGATGGTGATCGAGTGGATCAAGGGCGGCCGTTGGTTAGCCTGGATACCACGCAGCTGCAAAACGAGGCCGAGGTGCTGCGCTTGCAGCACGCCTCGGCGCTGGCGGAAACGGCGCGCTTGGAAGCCGAGCGCGATGGGCAAGCGAGCATCACCTTCCCACCCGAACTCATGCCCTCGGGCGATGCCGATATTGATACTCTCGTCAGCCAGCAGCGCCTGCTCTTTGCCAGCCGCCGCAGTGCCCTCGACGCCGAACTCGCGGGGCTTGCGGCCAGCCTTGCCGGGCAACGCGCTCAAGTGACCGGTCTCGAAGCTTCGCTCAGTCAGCAGCGAACACGCCTTGACGTGCTCAGCGAGCAGCGGCGCAACCTGAGCGAGCTAGCATCGGGAGGCTACATACCACGCAACCGAATGCTGGAGTTCGAAGGCAGTTACGTCCAGTTGCAAGGCGACATTGCCAGCGCCAACGGCACCCTGCAGCAAACCCAACGCCAGATCGACGAGCTTGAGCTGCGCCTGACCCAGCGCCAGGAGGAGTATCAGCGCGAAGTGGGCGAAGCGCTGGCTCAAGCCCGCCTGCGCGGCCAAGAAGCCGCCGGGCGCATGGCCAACAACGCCTACGAACAAGCGCACGCGGTGATTCGTGCCCCGCGCTCGGGCCGCGTGGTGGGCTTGGCCTTGCACACCGAGGGCGGCGTGGCACAGCCCGGCAGTCTGCTGATGGAGATCGTCCCGCAAGACGAGCCATTGCGCGTGGAGGGGCAGCTTCCCGTCGACCAGGTCGACCGCGTAGCACCGGGCCTGCCGGTAGAGCTTGCCTTCACCGCGTTCGAGCGCAGCAGCACGCCGCGCGTTCCGGGCACGGTTACGCAGGTCTCCGCCGACCGCTTGGTCGACGAGGTCAGCGGCCTGCCTTACTACCGCCTGGAGGTCGAGGTCGCCAACGACGACCTGGCAGTGCTGGGCACAGCGCCGCTAAAGGCGGGCATGCCAGTGGAAGCATTCATCCGTACGGGCGAGCGCTCACTGCTCAACTATCTGCTCAAGCCCCTGTTCGACCGGGCACGCATGGCATGGGGGGATGCATGAGGTTGTTACGTTCAACGGCGGTGAAACTTAGCATCGGCTGCTGGCTCTGCCTACCACTGGCTGCCCAGGCACTGGATTTCCAGACCGCTTACGACTACGCCCGCCAATACGATCCTACTTGGCTTGCTGCACAAAACGCCCGCGATGCCGGGCAGCAGGAGCGTGCCCTGGGGCGCTCGCGGCTGCTGCCTACGCTCGGCTACCGCTACTCCTACGCGCATAACCACTCTGAGGTAGAGCAGTCGACCCCGCTGGGCACGACCACCAACGACATGCGCTACTCAAGCCACACCTCGGCAGTGACTCTGACCCAGCCGCTACTGGATGCGGCGGCTTTCGCCCAGTATCAGGCAGGCAGGGCGCGTGCCGAAGCTGCCGAGGCAACGCTCGACCGCGCCTATCAAGCACTGGCCGTTCGTGTGCTCCAAGCCTATACCGATACCCTCTACGCCGAGGACGACATCGCCTTGGCCGAAGCGCACCTGCGGGCATTGGAAGAGGAGTCGGAGAAAAGCACCCAGTTCGTCGCCTATGGTGAGGGCACGCGTACCGATCAGTTGGAAATTGCCGCACAGATGCGACTGGTCGAAGCGCGCCTAATCGAAGCCGAGGACCGCTTGCAGGACGCACTCAACGCACTCGACCTGCTCATCGGCCAACGGCCTGCTTCCCCCCTGGCACCGCTTCGCCCAGACGCCTGGGCAGTGCTGGCGGAGCAGGCACAAGCCAGTGCCTCCACGTTAGACGAGTGGCAAACCTTGGCACTGGCCTGCAACCCGGAGCTTGCGGCACAGCGCAGCGCCCTGGATGCCTCGCGCCATCAGGTGCATGCCCAGTACGCAGGCCACTTGCCCACGGTGCAGCTTTATGCCCGCAGCCAGATCTCCGACTCCAGCAGCGAGAACACCATCGGCCAGCGCTACGATACCAACAGCATCGGCGTCGAAGTCAACCTGCCGCTCTATTCGGGTGGGCGGGTCGTGGCCGCCAGCCGCCAGGCACAGAGCACCTTCGAACAGCATCGCCACGAGTTGGATGCGACCACAGCAGAAATTCTCAACGACGTAGAACGCCAGTACCGGCTGGTGCGTAGCAGCCAGCGGCGCGAAGAGGCGTACCGGCAATCCGTCGAGGCCGCCACCCAGCGCGTGGAAGCGACACAGCGTAGCCTGGAAGGCGGCGAGCGTACCCATCTGGACGTGTTGGATGCCGAACACCAACGCTTCGAGGCGTTGCGCGATCTGGCGCGGGCTCGCTACGATTACCTAGTGGCCTGGCTGAGCCTGCGCTGGCAAGCGGGGCAACTTGACGACAGCGATATCGCCCAGGTAGCGAACTATTTCTAAACGATTTCCGGCGATACTGCCGAAGCCTAGAGAGCCACGACACATGAAAGAAACGCCCCCTTCATCGACATCGCCCCAGCGTGAGCCTGCACGCAGCCCGCTGGCCCGCGCCCTATGGGTAGCACTGGCCGCGCTGAGCTTCGGCATTGGAGTCGTAGGTATTTTCGTGCCACTACTGCCGACTACCGAGTTCATGCTCGGGGCGATCTACTGTGCTTCCAAGGGCTCGCCACGCTTCGAAGCCTGGATTCGTTCGCGGCGCTACGTGGGGCCATTGATCAAGAACTGGGAGTGCGAGCGCGCCATTTCACGTCGCGCCAAGTACGTGGCGGTGAGCAGCATCATCGCCAGCGCCATGCTGCTGCTCTGGCATTTGGGGGAAGGCTGGTTGCGCTGGGCCATCATCGCACTGCTGGCCGGGGTGGCGGTATGGCTGGCAACGCGCCCAGAGCCCACCAAGCAGGATTGATGTGGCAATAAAGATTGCCCAGGACGAGACTAGAGGGTCAGGTTTTCCGGCTGACCGATATCTTCCTCACCGTTCGTGTACTTTATCCACGTTTTACCCAGATGGTTGCGCAGTTCATCGCCGACGCGTGCGGCGTCGCGGGCCTCCAAGGCCGCCATGATAGCCTCGTGCTCCTCCATGGCTTTCGCCCATTTATCGTTCTTTTGATTGGACAGATAGCGCACCCGATAAAGCTGCCGACTGAGGTTGGCGTGTATATCAATTAGGGTCGTGTTCCCCGAAAGCGCCACGATCCGGTTGTGGATATCCTGGTTAAGCCGAAAGTAGTTCTGCCGATCCCTTCTTAAGAACGAAGCTTTCATTTCGTAATGCAGCGCCTGTAACTCAGCAATATCTTCGTCGCTAGCCCTGACACACGCCAGTTGCGCGGCTGACTGCTCAAGGACGCTTAATACATAGGCCTTTTCTTTCATATCCGCAGCGCTGACATCCGCAACCACAGCCCCGCGGTTGGGGGAAATCACCACTAAACCTTCTGTCGCAAGAATCTTGAGCGCCTCGCGTAGCGGCGTACGCGACACTTGTAACTCAACTGCCAGCGTGCGCTCGGGTAACCGCTGTCCCGGTTGGAAATGATCCATGACGATATGTTCGCGCAAATAATGCGCGACTTTTTCAACAAGCCCGGCGTTATGGGTTGGAGCGATATCTTCCATGGAGTTGTTCACTTTGATTAGCGTCTATTAATAATGGCATACCAAAAAACTCTTTTCAAATAACCATATATAAAAAAACATTCCTTAGAAAACACTTAAGATATTGATTTAATAAAAAAACAAACCTAATAACGACTAAAGTATCACCCCTCTAGCGTTGACCTCAACAATGGTATACCACTAAATTTCACATCTATATATTACGTCTACGTTGAAAAAAAGACGCATTTATAAGTTCATGGCCACTGTAAAAATACTTTTGCCAAACATGGAATTCTACTATTTATGAATTACTTACAACATTTTCATACGGCCAAAGTAGTTGAAGTCTGTATCGCGGGCGCTGGTGATTTTGGTCGTGGCGTATTGCGTCAAGCCCGCCAGATGCCAGGATTGTCAGCGCGTATTGCGATCGACATCAATCCTGAAAAGGCGGCTGAAGCCTTTCGCCACGCGGGTTTTCCCAGCACAAAAATAATGGTATGCCATTCTACGAGCGATGCCGAAGACGCTTGGCAGAAAGGCTTTTTCATTGCCACAGCTTCTTTCGATACGGTCGCGGCACTTCCGTTCGATATTCTGGTTGAGTCTACCGGCATTCCTGATGTCGGCGCCCATTATGCAGAAGCGGCCTTACTGGCGGGTAAGCATGTCGGTATTGCCACCAAGGAAACCGAGTCGGTTGTCGGACCCTACCTGACTCGCCTGGCCGAAGACCAAGGACGCCTTTTCACGCCGCTGGATGGCGACCAGCCAAGCCTGCTGATTGGCCTTGTCACATGGGCCAAAACGCTGGGGTTTGAGATCATTTCTGCTGGCAAGAGTAGCGAATACGACTTTATCTGGGATGAAGCGCAAGGCACCGTGACCTGTAATGGCACCCAGTACGATGCCACTGAAATTGCCGCCCTCTGGAAGCTTGACGATAGCGATGCACGCACCACAGTCAAATCCCGCGGCGAGGCCTTGTCAGCTATTCCGCAGATTTCCGTGCCTGACCTGTGTGAGATGGTCAATGTTGCCAACGCTACAGGCCTACAGCCAGATCTGCCTGAATTTCATGCCATGGTGCTCAGAACCATAGAAGTGCCCACGCTTCTGGATACCCAAGCAGAAGGCGGTGTTCTAAAAGGTAATGAGCGCCTTGAAGTCTTTAACTGCCTGCGCCGCCCAGATGAGCTGAGCTTTGCTGGCGGTGTGTTTGTAGTGGTGCGCTGTGAAGACCCGCATGTCTGGACACTGCTGCGCGATAAAGGTCACGTACTAAGCCGCAGCGGCAATAGCGCCATGGTATATCTGCCACGCCATTTGCTAGGCCTGGAAGCGCCCATCTCGCTGCTGGATGTGGTACTCAACGGCTTAACGTCCGGTGGCGGCCATGCCACCACCCCTAAATTCGACCTGACTGCGCGCGCCACCCAAGCGATCAAGGCGGGCCAGCGGCTCGAGATGAAGGGCCATCATCGGCACATCGAAGGGCTGCGTCCGGAGATTCACCCCGCTGCGGCGCTTTCAGATGACGCCAAAGTCCCTTTTTATCTGTTACCAGGCGCCGAAGTTATTCGCGATATCGCACCTAATCAACCCATTACTTTAGCCGATGTCGCGTTACCACCTTCTCGATTACATAAGCTTCGACTTAAACAGGACAACCTGTTTTATGCAGGCGACAGCCAGTAACTAACGATAGAGCGCCTTTAAGGTGCTCTACTTCGTATATTGATGGACCCTAAAAGCAACAATAATCACCTTGGAGAAAATCATGCTTATCAAACATAATGTTAAATACGCCACTTTAGGTCTTGCCATGCTCGGCGCGGCTACCAGCGCAAGCGCCAGCGATGCCGACAACTTCCCCAGCAAGCCGATCCAGTTCTTGGTAGCCGCAGGTGCTGGCGGTGGTACTGATAACTTTGCTCGGGTCGTTCGCCCGATGTTTGAAGAAGCCATTGGCGGCGCGCGTATTACAGTGGTTAACCTGCCAGCCGCATCCGGCGCTTTAGCCCATCAGCGTGCCGCCACGAGCGAGGCTGATGGCCACACTTTAGACTTTGCCTCCACTACGCTTGTGACTTCACTCGCGGCGGGCCAGAACCCCGTGGGACTGGATCAATTAACGCCGGTTGCGCGTATGCAGTCTGACGTAATGGCGCTTTTTGTTAATCCTGAGCGTTTTCCTGACTTTGATTCTTTCGTGAAATACGCTGAGGAAAATCCCGGTAAAGTCACCGTTGGGGGCACCCATACGGCAAGTCCAGATCATGTAGCTTTCCTGTCGCTGCGCGATGCGTCTGGGCTAGACATAAACTTTATCCCTTACGACAGCACCGGCAACGCCACTGCCAACGTGCTGGGCGGCAATATTGATGCGACCACCACCTCGCTAAGCCCGCTATTAAGCTACATCGAAGCTGGCCAGATGATGCCAATTTTGGTCTTCAGCGATGAGCGCCTTGAAGACTACCCAGATGTGCCGACCACGGTTGAAAACGACTGGGATCTGACAGACGGTAACGATCGCGCCATATTTGTGCATGCTGATACGCCTGCGCCGACCATGAAGCGTCTGGAAGATGCCTTTAAAGACGTATATAACTCTGAGGAGTACCAAAGCTACGCAGAGCGCGTAAACCTTGATTACCGTGAAGGCTGGATGGGTAGCGACGAGTATCGTCAGCGGCTTGAGAACAACTACGAGCTTTACTCACGTTTGCTGCAAAACGACTAAACCAGCAGCTGCTGGTTGGTGGAGGGGCGTGTCCCCCCTATACACATCTGAAAGATCGGCCTCGCGGGGCCGTTCTTCCACTATCCCCATCAAGGTTTAGCATGCACGCTAGGATCACTCTTTTTGCGCTTGGGGTCGTGTCACTCGCGGTGGTGAGTCTTTATCCCACGCTGCAATTCCCAAGCTCTGCGCAGGTGTCCACGTTTATCGGCCCTCGCGTTTGGCCACTGACCCTGCTGATCGTTCTGTTTACGCTGGGAATTGTCCTGCTCGCCATCACGTGGCGTGACCGCAAACAGGCGCTGATCAGCGAACCTCAAGCTACTACAGACACCGCAACTGAAACGGCACCAACCTCATCACGCTTCTCCCTTGGCCGCACCCGCCATTGGTGGTTTATAGCGGCGGCTATCGCCTACACGCTATTGATACAAAGCATCGGCTTTTTAATCGCCAGCCTGATATTTACGTTTATCGGTACGCTGCTGCTGGGCGCCCGTTCGTGGATGACCATTGCCATTACGTTAGTTCTTGCCGCTGTACTGATGCAGGGCGTTTTCGTGTCGCTGCTTGGCATTCCCATGCCGTAAGGCTGACCCATAACAGACCCAACTTT